>CAMYML010000009.1 GCA_947259305.1 uncultured Gammaproteobacteria bacterium
GATGACTGATCGGCGTCGTCCCCGCGGAAGCGGGGACCTTATAACGCGCCTTCTTCGCGAGATCCCGGCTCAAGCGGGCCGCGTAGGTGCCGGGATGACGTTTTGGGGAGTCATTCCCGCGCTAGCGTGGGAATGACAGCATATTAAAAAAAATCCCCGGCCGGTGGCTAAACCGGTCGGGGATGACGCCCTCCTCGGGGCAAGGCGCTTGCGCGCCGGGGGAACCAGGGACCGCAGCTCAGGGAAGCCTTTTCTTATTGTTATCGTCGCTTTTTTTACAGGGGGTTAACGCGAGGGCCCCCCTGGCTGCGATCACAACCTGGATAATCAGGAAAAATAGCAATAGCGTGGACATGCTGCCGGCGTGGTGAGTTGATACGCTGACTTCGCCATACGCGCCGACATTCGCTTCATCCCAGTAAAGATCTTCGAGCGTTACCTCACGACCGAGATAGTAATAGTCGATCACTTCGCTGGTAACCATGTAGGCATGGTCGAGGCTGTAGATCTCGACCAGCACCGCGTAATAGCCAGGCGCATAGCCATCGACCAGCTCGGTCTCAACCTCGTAGGCATCGGCAACATCGTCACCGTATATATGAAACAGGTCGGTGGTGAAATACTGGCTCCAGGGCCCGCCTTCCCTGCTCAGATACAGCTTGGCGTAAACCTCGGCGTCAGCGTAATTGACATCGACATCGAAATAGACGTTGAGCGCGTGGTGAAACCCATCGCCATCGTAATCGCCGGTCAGTTGCACATCGGCGTCATAAATCTCGAACAGCTGATCGTGCCGATTAGCGATGCCGGCAAGGCGTTGCGCTGCAGCCGATTCCGCGTAATTTTCTGGCGCGGTCGGCATGGGCTTGACCACCAGCTCGCGCTGTTTCAGCACGGCGGGCAAATCGATGCTCTGATCCTGTTTCAGCTTGCCCGCCGAGCGGCTCGATTGCTCAACCTCGGCGGCGAAGGCCGATGATTCTGCGCCCAGTAGCGCGGCGGTCAAGCAGATGATTGCGATAGTCTTCATCGCCGTTTACCAGTTTCCGTGCTTTTTCCGGCGCGGATTATGGTAACCACCCTGGCTATGGCTATGACGTCGCGGCTTGTGTCCATAATGCCCACCGTGTCCACCGTGCCTGTGCCGACGGTAATGGTTATGCTGGTTGTGCTGGAACAACGCACTGAAGGCGATGAAGGCGGCTAATGGCGCCACGTAGTTATGCCCCTGGTGCGCGTTAGCCGGTGCGCTCGCCAGCGCCAGTACAACCAGGCTGGTGGCCGCCATAACCCCAAATTTATTTACCCCTTGCTTAATCATTTCTGTCTCCAGTCTGCTTTGATGACGGGGCCACTCTAGCGCGCAGAGACTTAATCGAAGCTGAACCAAAAAATGATTCGTGTGAAATAATTACTGTTTTATAATGGCGCGTCACTGCGGCACCCCGCAGGAATATTGAATCCGTATCCACGAGGCTGAAAAAGCACAGGCCATGTACAGTATAAAAATAGACGGGGATCGTTTTACGCCTTCCAAAATAGTTTGCGTCGGGCGCAATTATCTCGAGCACATCCGCGAACTGGGTAATGAAACCCCCGACGAAATGGTTATTTTCAACAAACCCAATTCATCGATATCGAAAACGCTCCATGCCGCTCGCGATGGCGAGCCGCTGCATTACGAGGGCGAGATCTGTTTCATGCTGCGCAACAATTCCCTGCACGGGGTGGGATTCGGTCTCGACCTGACGCGGCGCGAGTTACAGTCGAAACTGAAAGCCAGGGGCTTACCCTGGGAGCGCGCCAAGGCTTTCGACGGCGCCGCCTGTTTCAGCGATTTCGTCAGCCTGGGCGACACCGACATCAGCAGCCTGTCGCTGCAACTCGAAGTCGATGGGGATTTACGCCAGGACGGCGGTTACGAGCTGATGATGCATAAACCCGCACAGATTCTGGCGGGTATCGAGGCGTTCATGAGCCTCGAGGACGACGACATCGTCATGACCGGCACGCCTAAAGGCGTCGGCCAGGTTGCAACCGGGGAACGCTTCGTTGGCAGGATACTGGCCGACGGCCGCGAACTGGTCAGACACGAGTGGCGAGTCGAATAATCGGCATAAAAAAGGCCGGATCAAGTCCGGCCTTTTTCGATTCGATACAAAAGCTGCTTACAGCGCCTTGATCTGAGTATTCAGGCGGGTCTTGTGACGCGCGGCCTTGTTATGGCTGATCAGCCCGTGAGTGGCCGAGCTATCGAGCACGGGCACGACCTTTTTATAAGCTTCTTCAGCGGCCTTTTTGTCAGCGGCGTCGATCGCGGCAACGGTGGCCTTGATATGAGTCCGCATCATGGAACGTCGACTGGCGTTTCGCTGGCGACGCTGTTCGGCCTGGTTTGCGCGCTTGCGCGCCGATGCTGAGTTTGCCAAGGTTTACTCCTGGAATGGGCTTGAAAAAAAGAGGCGCGCATTATCTTCACTGCGCCCTGCGCTGTCAACCTAAAATGACTGCTATACAAGGACTTAAACCTGCAAATTGCACCAGTCGGTCTCGGGCCTCGATCTATCCAGTCGAATTATTGAGGGAAACTAATATTTTTCCGGGTTTACTGAACAAATACTGCTGGTAAACGGCCCGAGCCCTATCCCGGCGCTGACTTGTCCAGATACGCCTGAACTGCCCGGGGCGCGCAGCCTTCCCTCAAGCCATAGCTGCGGCTATGACTTGAGATCCAGGCCGGCGTTCAGCCGCATCTGTTCGGCGCCAGCATCCGGGATACTGATACAATTTGCAGGTTAAGTGCTAGAATTCCGCGCTTTTATGGACCCGAAAGTAAACGGCTTAACACACTGGCTATGAGCGCGCTGATCAAATCAACAGCCTCGGTAGGCTCGATGACCTTACTGTCGCGCCTGCTCGGGCTCGCGCGCGATATCGTCATCGCGCGCTTTTTCTCGGCCAGCGATGCCGCGGACGCGTTTTTCGTCGCTTTCAAGATCCCTAACTTCCTGCGTCGGCTGTTCGCCGAAGGCGCATTTTCACTGGCTTTTGTGCCGGTGCTGACCGAGTACCGCAATAACTACACGGCGGCACAGACGCGCGACCTGATCGACCGCGTTGCCGGCACGCTGGGTGCCATCCTGCTGCTGCTGAGCCTGTTCGGCGTGGCCGCATCGCCGTTGTTGATCAGTGTTTTCGCCGCCGGCTTCCTCGATCAGCCGGCCAAGTTCGACCTGACCGCGGATATGCTGCGCCTCACCTTCCCCTACATCCTGCTGATTTCGATGACGGCGATGGCCGGGGGCATTCTCAACACCTGGAAACGCTTCGCGGTACCGGCCTTCACCCCGGTGTTGCTCAACCTGAGCATGATCGGCTGCGCGATGTATCTGAGCCCGCGCCTCGACGTTCCCATCACCGCGCTGGCCTGGGGTGTCCTGCTCGCCGGTGTGGCACAGTTGCTGTTTCAGCTACCCTTCCTCTATCGCGCGGGCCTGCTGCCGCGACCGAAATGGGGCTGGCGCCATGCAGGCGTGCAAAAAATCATCAAACTGATGATCCCCGCGCTGTTCGGCTCCTCGGTCGCGCAGATCAACCTGCTGTTCGATACCTTCATCGCCTCCTTCCTGATGACGGGCAGCGTGGCCTGGCTCTATTATTCCGACCGCCTGCTCGAATTTCCGCTCGGCGTATTCGGCATCGCGCTCGCCACGGTCGTGCTGCCCAACCTGTCAGAGGCGCATTACAAAGAGGGCGCCACCCATTTCAACGACACGCTGCGCTGGGCGATACAGCTGTCGCTGCTGATCGCGGTGCCCGCCACCTTCGGCCTGTTCCTGCTGGCGCAGCCGATTCTCGCGACCCTGTTCGAATACGGCGCCTTCAGCGCTAACGATTCGATGATGGCGGCCTACAGCCTGATGGCTTACAGCCTCGGCCTGCCCGCCTTCATACTGATCAAGATCCTGGCCAGCGGCTTTTACGCACGCCAGGACACCAGGACCCCGGTGCGTATCGGCATCCAGGCAATGATCTTCAACATGGTGCTGAATGTCGTCTTCGTGGTAACGATGCTGCAGACCGATTTTATCGCGCCGCACGTCGGTCTCGCGCTCGCGACCACGGCCTCGGCCTATTTCAACGCGTTTCGCCTCGCGCGCGAACTGCGCCGCGATGCCATCCTCGGCGCCCTCGAAACCTTCAGCCGGCCGCTGCTTAAAATCCTCTGCGCCTGCCTCGCGATGGCTGTGCTGATTCACCTGATGCTGCCAGAGGTGGACCTGTGGAGCGAGCTGCGCTGGTATGGCCGCCTGCGCGAACTCGCCTGGCTGATCCTGCCCGCGATC
Source organism: uncultured Gammaproteobacteria bacterium (assembly GCA_947259305.1). Taxonomy (GTDB): domain Bacteria; phylum Pseudomonadota; class Gammaproteobacteria. Next base: position 4,347 of record CAMYML010000009.1, read on the forward strand.
TTGTGTTACGCCATCCTGCTTTGGATAATGGGCTTTCGTCGTCAACAGTTCGTTTCCTGAAATAGCCTGAACAATGAAATTAATCCGTGGACTCTATAACCTGAGGCAACCGCTAGCGGCGAGCGCGGTGACGATCGGCAATTTCGATGGCGTGCACCGCGGGCATCAACTCGTCATCAGCCAGCTGCAGCGGGTCGCCGCCGAGGCGTCCCTGCCGACCGTGGTGATCATTTTCGAACCGCAGCCGATCGAGTATTTCGCGCCCGCCAGGGCGCCCAAACGTCTGTCCCGATTTCGGGAGAAAATAGCTTATCTGAAGGCGCAAAAAATCGACTACCTGCTGTGCCTGCATTTCGATCACAATCTCGCCCAGCAAAGCGCCGAGGATTTCGTGCAGAAAATTCTGCTCGACAGCCTCAACACCCGCCACCTCGTCATCGGCGACGATTTTCATTTTGGCAAGAACCGACAGGGTAACTTCGACTTTTTACTGCAAAACAGCGCGCGCTTCGGTTTCACTGTCGACGAAACCGAAACCCTGATACAGGACGGCGAGCGCGTCAGCAGCACAAGGGTCCGCCACTGCATCGAACAGGGCGATTTCGAAAAAGCCAGCGAGTTGCTCGGCCGCCCCTATTCATTGTCGGGCCGGGTCGCGCATGGGCAAAAACTGGGACGCCAGCTCGGATACCCGACTATAAACATCAAAATGGGCGATAAAACCCTGATCGTTAAAGGAATATTTGCGGTTCGGGTGAAAGGAATAGATAATCGCGTGCTTGAGGGCGTGGCCAGTATTGGCACCCGCCCAACGGTGGCCGGCGTCGACACTATCCTCGAGGTATATATTCTGGATTTCGATCGGGACGTATATGGTAATAGCGTCGAGGTCGAGTTTTTGCACAAGATACGTGATGAACAGAAATTTGATTCGCTGGAAGAGTTAACCGTCAATATCGGGCGGGACACCGAAAACGCGATCGCTTATTTTAGACGAGACGAATAGCAGTTGGCTGACTACAAATCCACATTAAATTTACCCGACACCGAATTCCCGATGCGCGGCAACCTCGCCAATCGCGAGCCCGAGCGCCTGCAGAACTGGCAGGATAAGGATCTTTACCAGAAAATCCGAGCAGCGCGCGTCGGCCGCAAGCGTTACGTTCTTCACGACGGCCCGCCCTACGCCAACGGCGACATTCACATCGGTCACGCGGTCAACAAAATTCTGAAGGACATGATCGTCAAGTCGCGCACCCTGAACGGCGAGGACGCGCCCTATGTGCCCGGCTGGGATTGCCACGGCCTGCCGATCGAGCACCAGGTCGAAAAAACCATCGGCAAGGCCGGGATCAAGGTCGAAGCTGACGCGTTTCGCCAGGCCTGTCGCGACTATGCGCTCAAGCAGATCGACCAGCAACGCCTTGATTTCATTCGCCTCGGCGTGCTCGGCGACTGGTACGATCCCTACCTGACCATGAAGTTCGACACCGAGGCCAATATCGTGCGCGCGCTCGGCAAGATTATCGAAAACGGACACGTGATCCGCGGCGACAAGCCGGTGCACTGGTGCACCGATTGCGGCTCCGCGCTGGCCGAGGCCGAAGTCGATTACAAGGACAAGACTTCGCCCGCGATCGACGTGCGCTTCAATGCCGTCGATGAAGCCGCGATCCTGGCGGCACTGCAGGTCGAGGCCGATGGACCCGGTGAAGGCCCGATCTCGGTGCTGATCTGGACGACCACGCCATGGACGCTGCCGGCCAACCTGGCGGTGGCGCTGAATCCGACAGTGGAATACGTACTGCTGCAGGTTGACAGCGAGCTGGGTAGGGAACGCCTGCTGCTGGCGGAGGAGCTGGCGGACGCAGCCCTGCAACGATACGGTATCGAGAATCACGTCGTGGTTGCGCGAGGCAAGGGCGAAGCCCTGGACCGACTAACCCTGCGGCACCCGTTTTACGAGCGCGAATCGCTGCTCGTCATCGGCGACCACGTTACCCTCGAAGCCGGCACCGGTGCGGTGCACACCGCTCCCGGCCACGGCCAGGACGACTTCGAAATCGGCCGCAAATACGGTCTCGATATTTACAACCCGGTCGGCGACAACGGCTGTTTCCTGCCCAGTACCGAATTCTTCGCCGGCGAGCACGTGTTCGCCGCCAACGATCACGTGATCGAGGTTTTGCAGGAGCACAAAGCCCTGATCCATGTCGAAAAGTACCAGCACAGCTACCCGCACTGCTGGCGGCACAAAACCCCGATCATCTTTCGCGCCACCCCGCAATGGTTCATCAGCATGGAGCAGGCCGGGCTACGTGATCTCGCCATGGCGGAGATCAAAAAGGTACGCTGGGTTCCGTCCTGGGGTCAGGCGCGCATCGAAAGCATGATCGAAAACCGGCCCGACTGGTGTATCTCGCGCCAGCGCTACTGGGGCGTACCGATACCGCTGTTCATGCATCGCGAAACCAAGGCGCTGCACCCGCGTACCGCCGAGTTGATCGAGGCCGTCGCCAAACGTATCGAAGTCGCCGGCATCCAGGCCTGGTTTTCGCTCGAGGCGAACGAATTGCTCGGCGACGAGATCGACGATTACGTCAAACTCAGCGACACGCTCGATGTCTGGTTCGATTCCGGCACCACCCATTTCAGCGTGCTGCAGCAGGATGAAGAACGCTTTCATTTTCCGGCCGACATGTATCTCGAAGGCTCGGATCAGCACCGCGGCTGGTTCCATTCATCGCTGTTGGCGTCCTGCGCGATGCACGGCCAGGCGCCCTATCGCCAGGTTTTGACGCACGGTTTCACGGTCGACGCCAAGGGCATGAAGATGTCGAAATCGGTGGGCAACGTGATCGCGCCGATCAAGGTCACCAAGACGCTCGGCGCCGATATCCTGCGCCTGTGGGTCGCGGCCACCGATTATTCCGGCGAAATGTCGATTTCCGATGAAATCCTGAAACGCACCGCCGATTCTTACCGCCGCATCCGCAACACCCTGCGTTTCCTGCTGGCCAATACCAATGGCTTCGATCCCGCCGAACATTCGGTCGCGGCCTCGGAATTGCTGGCGCTCGATCAATGGATCGTGGCGGCAACGCTGCAGCTGCAAACCGAACTACAGCAACACTACGACGACTATCACTTTCACGTCGCGGTGCAGAAAATCCATAATTTCTGCTCCGAAACACTGGGTGGATTCTACCTCGACGTCATCAAGGACCGGCAATACACTACCCAGGCCGACTCGCGGGCGCGGCGTTCCTGCCAGACCGCGATGTACCATGTCACCGAGGCGATGACGCGCTGGATCGCGCCGATCCTGAGCTTCACCGCCGATGAAGTCTGGGAAAACATGCCGGGTGAGCGCGCGGATCTCGGCGTGTTTACCGCCGAATGGTATGACGGCCTGTCCGCATACTCGAATAGCGACGTCGATGGCGCGGTCTGGGACGCGCTCGAACAGGTGCGCACCGAAGTCACGCGCAGCCTCGAAGTTCTGCGCCAGGACGGCAAGATCGGTTCCAGCCTCGATGCCGATGTCACCATTTTTGCCAAACCGGCGCTGATCGACCAGCTGCAGGTCATCAGCGACGAACTGCGCTTTGTCATGATCACTTCCTCGGCGCAGTTGAAACCGCTCGAGGCCGCGCAGGCCGAGGCCGCGCTTGCCTTGCGTGACGGCAGCAAGATCGTGGTTCAGGCCGGGCCGAGCGCGCACGAAAAATGCGTGCGCTGCTGGCATCACCGCGCAGACGTCGGCAGCCACGCCGAGCATCCGGAACTCTGCGGGCGCTGTATCGAAAATGTCGACGGTAACGGTGAACAGCGCCGCTACGCCTGAGCGCCCCTTGCCTGCATCCATGACCAGCACTCACCCTCAACTGAAATGGTTATGGATCAGCCTGCTGGTGGTGGCGCTGGACCAGGCTACCAAGCAGATCGCCGAATCCCAGTTGACCCCGCACCAGGCGGTCAACCTGTTGCCTTATTTCGACTGGTACCTGACCTATAACACCGGCGCGGCCTTCAGCTTTCTCGCCAATGCCGGCGGCTGGCAACGCTGGTTGTTTACCGTTATTGCGGTGGTTATCAGCCTGATCATCGTGCAGTGGATGCGCAAGCTGCCGCCTGAGGAAACTCTGACCGCGGTTTCCCTGAGCCTGATTCTGGGCGGCGCCATCGGCAACCTGATCGACCGGGTTTACCTCGGCCACGTCATCGATTACATTCAGATCTGGCTCGGCAGCTACCCCTGGCCGGCCTTTAATATCGCCGACGCCGCGATCTTCGTCGGCGCGGTGATGCTGATCCTGAGCAGCTTTAGCGGAACCGGCAAAACCCCTACCGAAGAGTCGCATGAGCCTGATTGAACGCAACAGCCTGGTCACCCTTTATTACCGCCTTGGACTACCGAATGGCGATATCCTGGAGGAAAATTTCGACGACGAACCGTTGACCGTGCAACTCGGCTGCGGGGAAATGGCCGAGGGCCTGGAGCTTGCGCTCATTGGTTTAACCGCAGGCCAGAAAGAAACCATCGACATTGGCCCGGATCTCGCCTTCGGTTATATAGATGAAACCCTGTTTCGCTCGATCCCGCGGGTCGAGTTCGATCCCGATATCGAACTGGAACCGGGGCTGATCATCGAGTTTGCCACCGAAGACGACGAAACCTTGCCCGGCACGATTCTCGAAATTAACGAGGATGAGGTGCGCGTCGATCTGAATCATCCGCTCGCGGGACAAACCGTGCGCTACAGCGTAAAGATTGTCGCCGTCGACGACGGCGCCGAAACCGGTACCAAGACAATTCACTGATGGATATCCTGCTCGCCAATCCGCGCGGTTTTTGCGCCGGTGTAGACCGCGCCATCGAAATCGTCGAACGCGCAATATCGCTGTTTGGTACGCCGATCTATGTTCGCCACGAAGTCGTGCACAACCGCTACGTGGTCGATGACCTGAAACAGAAAGGCGCGATTTTCGTCGATGAACTCGATCAGGTACCCGATGACAGTTACGTCATTTTCAGCGCCCACGGCGTATCCAGGGCGGTACAGCGCGAGGCCGAGCGGCGCAAGCTCAAGGTGTTCGACGCCACCTGCCCATTGGTCACCAAGGTACATATGGAAGTCAGCCGCTACAGCCGCAAGGGGATCGAAACCATCCTCATCGGCCACCGCGGACATCCCGAGGTCGAGGGCACCATGGGCCAGTACGATCGCTCGGCCGGCGGCGACATTTACCTGGTGGAATCGGCCGACGACGTGCACCAGCTCGAACTGCGCAATCCGCAGGAACTGCGCTTCGTCACCCAGACCACGCTCTCCAAGGACGACACCGCGATCGTGATCGATCGTCTCTATGCGACCTTTCCCGAAATTCGGGGGCCGAAAAAGGAAGATATCTGCTACGCCACGCAAAATCGCCAGGACGCGGTCAAGCAACTCGCCGAGCGCTGCGATCTGATCCTCGTGGTTGGTTCGAAAAACAGTTCGAACTCGAACCGCCTGCGGGAAATCGCCGAAAATAAAAACATTGAGGGTTACCTGATCGACAGCGAGGCCGACATCAAACCGGAATGGCTACAGGGCAAAACCCGGATCGGGGTGACCGCGGGCGCATCGGCGCCCGAACTACTGGTGCGGAATGTTGTCAATTATCTGCAACAGCATGGTGCGGGTAAGGCCTCATCGCTCGGCTTCACCGAAGACGTCATTTTCCCATTGCCGAAGCCACTCAGAGACACTGCTCGCTAAGGCGATGGCAGGCCGCCACGCTGCTGCTGGCCCAACCTGGCATTTACCTGTCAGGCAAATCGATTAAGGTTGTGCGCAGGCATCAGATGAATCGATGAAATATCTTCCAAAGATCCTTTTTGCTAGCACCCTCCTGCTCTGGCTTAGCAGCTGCAGCTTCGCCGACATGGCTTACAACAATGCGCCCAGCTTCGTCGCCGGCGAACTCGAAGAAGCCTTCGACCTGAGCGAGGCGCAAAGCAGCCAGCTCGACTCCCGGCTCGATCGGTTTTTCATCTGGCACCGCCAGGAAGAACTGAGCCGTTACCGGGAATTTCTCGAGCGCGCCGCCCTCGACGCGGCAGACGGCATCACGGCGAGCGAATTTCTGACCCTGCGAAACGATATCGGCGCCGCCTGGAACCGCTCGCTCGAAAAGGGTATCGACAGTCTCGGTGACCTGTTCGCCAATCTGACACCGGCGCAAATCGAGCAGTATCGGCAGTATCACCGCGAAAGCTCCGAGGAGTACCAGGACTATCTCGAAAAATCAGCGCAACAACGAGAGATCTACCGTGTAGAACGCAGTTTCGAACACCTCGAAAACTGGTTCGGCGAATTCGACTTCCTGGTGGAGGAAAGAATTATGCAACGCCTGCGGCAGGTGCCCGATATTTACCAATCCTGGATCGAGTACCGCGAACGGCGTCACCAGGCGCTGGTCAGTGCGTTGAAAAGGGGCCTGACCGTGCAACAGCTGAAAGTCATCATGCTGGATCCATCGACCGATCATGCCCGCGCTTTCCAGCCGGCACGCCAGGCTTACTGGCAGGCTTACGCGCAAGCGCTCGAAGATATCAGTTCCTGGCTGAGCGAGGGGCAACGACAGCACGCGGTCAGCCGTTTACAGAGATACGCCCGCCTCGTCGAACGCCTGCGCGGCGCAGATTAGCGCTACGCTCCGATTGCATTAGCCCTGAGCGCGGATCACAATAGCTGGACAATCCATCCAGCATCCCCAGGTTAAGCCGGAAGATCAATGCGCAATAGAATCTCGGGTGAAAATGTAGAAAAAAGTTCTTCTTTCAAGTCGGCACAAGACTCGGCAGTCGAATACGCGAAAAACCCCAAAAAACTGAATGAGCTGCTCGACCGCGCGCTGAAGAAGGCCCATTCCAGCAAAGGACGACTGCTTGAGGTATGGGAATCCCTGCAGGCCAGCTTCAGGCTGCTGCGAGCCTATGCCACGGGCCGCTACCGGGATATTCCCTGGACGAGCCTGGTGTCGATCGTGGCCGCGGTGATTTACTTTGTCATGCCACTCGACCTGATTCCAGACTTCATCCTGGCGCTCGGTTTGATCGACGACGCCGCGCTGCTGGGATGGATACTAACGTCCCTGAAAACCGATATCGACAATTTCATCGAATGGGAAAGGTCACAGGCGACAGGCAAAGATAATGACGCGAGTAAATCAGATCCTGCAACCCTGCAGGAGCGGAATCAGGAAGCAGATAACTGAACCACGGAAATCAGGAAAGCGCCTGCCCAGGTTCAAGCGAGATCGGACAGCATCAGCAATAGGCCGATTACTGCAAATGCGGCGCCGACAACCGCCAGGCGGGCAACCAGTTCAGAATAGGCAATACGCGCTATCAGTGGGCTCTCTAACCTGTCCTTTAGCCAGAACAGGCCGATGATCGCCAACACCATGCTCACGCCGGTGAGAAAAAAATACATGTAATAAATCCTCCCACGTTTACTCCTCGATGATGGCTTGCGCCCGGCGCAGCGCTTCGATGCGGCCAGCCAGCATTTTTTCCCTGCCCGGTCTTTCCCTGTAGATATCTGCTTCGATGGCGAATTTAAATTCCGGCGGCCGATATGAAGACTATCGATCGCTCGTTGTTGGCAATGCCGATGTAATTGACTACGTGTATAGCCAACCTGCTTACCCGCGCTTGAACTTGCCGGTTTGCAGGTAATGAATCACCTGGTCGATGACCTTGTCGTTGCGCATCATGAAAGTATGCGTAACCTCCATTTCGAGGTGATCGCGCATGCCTTCAAGCTTGGTGTTTTCGACCGAGACCTTGCCGTCGTCGGTTCCCGGAATCATGTTCGACAGGAACAGGTTGACGCTGCGCGTGCCGGCAATGATGCCGAGATCGAAATCGGCGCCGCCGAGCTTGTTGGGTACGCTGGTGGCGCCGGTACCGAGTTCCAGTCCGGCGTCGCCGTGCACAAAGTAAAATCCCGGAAAATCGCGCAGCTTGTCGATCACTTCGCTGCCCTTGTTGGGCGGCCCCAGCATGACCACCCGCCCGAGGTTGCCGATCTGATGATTGCGCAGGTACTGACGCACCAGTATGCCGCCCAGCGAATGGGTGACGAAGTGAACCCTGCCCGTCTCCGCGCAAGCCGCCAGCGCCGGGCCGATCGCCTGCTCGGCGAGCCTGGCAACGTTGTTGCGGGTCGACTCGTAGCTGACGTTCTGCACGCAATAACCCTGCTCCAACAGCGCTTTTTCGAGCTTCTGCATCGAGCGTTCGCTGCGCGCGAGACCATGCAGCAGGATTACGCTATCGGCTACGGACGGCATTGGCAGGACAGTCAGTGCTAACGCGCAGGCGAGGAATCTAGCCCTCGATTTCATCCGTGTCGTACTGCCCCGAAAGTTTGCGACGCACGTGCGACCAGGACATACCGACCGCGAGCACAAATGACAGCACGACCATCACGACCCAGGTGATCGCGGTGGGATTGTCGAGACTGATGAGTTGCCAATGGACGAGTAACCAGATGAAAATGCTGAAAAAGGCAACCGCCAGGATCGTGCCGAGCGCACCGAGTGAGTTCCAGGTCGCGCGCAGGAACATAATCCAGCCGATCAGCAACACGATACCGGATGCGGCCAGGTATACCTTGTCGACCTCCATATTAAACAGGCCCACCCAGGAGTAACCGCTGGGGTTATAGGTCACGAATACAAGCAAAATCGCAAACAGCAGGCGCAGCAGGAAACTAACAAAGTCAAAATCGTTACGGGCCATTTTTCGAGCTTCACAAAAAAACACTATTTTAACAGACACAAGCGCGCGGATACCAATTCACATGCAGTCGCAATGAAATTAAATTCTACCCGCCGCCTGCGGTGAACCCTGCCGCGGCAGTAAACCCGAATTAAATGCGGCTTAGCGGTTGAGCAGCTTGATCTGTGCGCGCCGATCGACCGCCCAGGCGTATTGCTGGGGCCACATTTGATAATCGGGATCGACCCCGAGCGCCTCGGCCGCATGCAACGGCCAGAAGGGATCGTGCATGATTTCCCGCCCCAGCGCGACCAGGTCGGCGCCACCGCTTTGCAGGATTTCCTCGGCCTGGTGCGGATCGATGATAACCCCAACCGCCATCGACCTGATTCCCGCTTCGTCCCGGATTCGACGCGCAAAAGGCACCTGGAAGCCGGGCGCCCTGGCCGAATCCGCGGTCAGCGGTTTCCCGGTATCGTCGCTGCGAAAGCGCGGCGCGCCGCCAATGCCGCCGGAGGAGCAGTCGATAACATCGGCACCGGCCTCGGTCATGCGCCGGCTGAACAGCACCGAGTCATCCAGGGTCCAACCGCCTTCCCTGCCATCGATGGCGGAGATGCGCGCGAACAGCGGCAATTCATCGGGTATCGCGGCGCGCACCGCTGCGGTCACTTCCAGCGGAAAGCGCATGCGACCCTCGAGATCGCTGCCGTAGGCATCATCGCGTTCATTGCCGAGCGGCGACAGAAAACTGTGCAACAGGTAACCGTGCGCCATGTGCAGTTCAAGCACGCGAAAACCGACCTCGACGGCGCGTCGCGCCGCGTCCACGAATGCCTGCTTGACCTGCTGCAAGCCGGCGGCATCCAGTTCGCTCGGGATGTGCCAACCGTCGGCCACCGGCAGCGCCGATGGCGCCACGGTTTGCCAGGGCGCGCCTGCGGTGGCGCTGTCTGCCTGGTTGAGTGGAAGCGGACCCCCGGCGGAGAACGGCGGCCGCGTCGAGGCCTTGCGCCCCGCGTGCGCCAGCTGCAGACCCGGCACGCAACCCATCGATTCGATAAATTCGGTTATCGGGCGCAAGGCCTCGGCCTGATCGTCGCTCCAGATACCGAGACAGGCCGGGGTAATCCGTCCGCGCGCTTCGACCGCGGTTGCCTCGGTGAACACCAGGCCGGCCTTGCCGCGGGCAAAGGTACTGAGGTGGGCAAAATGCCAGGGTTGCGCAAAGCCTTCGACGGCCGAGTACATGCACAGCGGCGACACCACGATGCGGTTGGGTAGCACGGTGCCGCGCAGGGTCAGGGGTTCAAACAGCTTCACGGGTTCGCTCATGTCATCTCGATCCTGGGTCATAAAAGGCGACATTATTAGCCTTAGCACCGGAGATTTCAAAACAAACCGATGCCGGCGATACAGGCATCGGCTTTGTCTTGCAAGATTAATGCTTTTCCATTAGCGCGAATTCAACTTCCACGAATACCATTATTAATGGCGCTGCCTCAGGCCGCGGGCTCAAGCGCGGCAAACCTGATCCTGAATTCGGCGCCCGGCTCGCAGTTGACCACGTCGACCTCGGCCTGCATCGCGCTCGCCAGCTGCTGCACCAGCGCCAGGCCGATACCGGTACCGACGGTTTCGCGCGTGAGCTCGTTTTCGCTGCGGTAGAACAGCCTGAATATCTTCTTCATCTGATCGGGCGCAATGCCGGGGCCGAAATCGCGCACCGAGAACTGGAGCCTGCCGTCGCGCAGCCGCCGGTAGTCGATATCGACGCGCCGCGTCGCGGCGTTGGCGGAAAACTTGAGCGCGTTATCGACCAGGTTGATAAAGATCTGCAGGAACCAGTCAATGTCAATTTGCACGGACAGCGATTCGACTTCGACCGCGCCGCAAATCTTCAGCTCGAATCCCGAGGGCTCCAGCTGCGACTCGAGCCGCGGTTTCAGTTCGGCCAGCGCGTCGCCGACGGTGACGGCACTCAAGTTTGCCACCTGCTCGTTGCGAGACATGCGCGCCAGCTGCAGCACGTTATTGATCAGCCGCGTCAGCCGTTCGGCCTCGTGAAAGATAAAGTCGTAATAGGTCTTGCGCTTTGCCTCGTCGGCCCAGCCCTCGCGCAGCATTTCGCCATACATGCGGATCGAGGTCAGCGGCGTCTTCAGTTCATGACTGACCGCGGACACGAAATCCTGCTGCTGGCGCGCCAACGCCAGCTGGCGCTGCCCCAGGCGTAACAGCATGAAGCAGCCACCGATCAGCACGACCGCGAGCACCAGCGCCGACCAGAGTATGACCTTGCCACCGGCGCCGATCGGCAGTCGAGCCAGCGTGTAAATCAGTTCGATATCGCCAAACGGCGCGATCAGGCGCGCCTGGTAGAGCAATTCATTGCTTTCCTGCTCCGCGCCAGGGCGATACAGGCTGCCGTAGTCCGCGGCAAAGCTGCGTAAGATCGCGCCTCGATAGGCGACGATCAGTTTACTCATCGACGACAGCTCCGATTCACGAAACGCGGGCGCGATCAGGCGCTCGATGAAACTGGCCTGGTCGAACAGGATACCCTGCACATAGCGTTCATCCTGGTGCCAGACGCGGCGAAACAGCACGAAATGGCCGCTGTCGAGCAGCGCGAATTCCATCGGCTCGACTTCGCTTTCGAAAGTCTGGATACGGATTGCGCGCTGCTCCACTATCTGCTCGGCAAGCCTGTCCCGATCATCGACGGATTCGTCGAGGCTCTGCTCCAGGCTAACGGCATCTTCGAGTATCGCCCGCGGCAGGTTAACCTTTTCCTTGCGCGAGCGCTTGGCCGCGGCCTGCTTTCCGGCTTCCAGCTGCCGCTCAGCGGACGCGACCTCGTAACTGTCCTCGAGTTTCAGGTCCTTGACCTGGTCCACGGGGGCCTTGCTTTCGGCCGGGGTGACCAGCGCACGCGAGGTCAGTTCATCGAAGGCCGACTGCCCCTGTTTGCTGAGTTTCGGCAGTGCGCGATACTGGCTACCGCTATCGAGTTCGCTGGCGAGCGTCGGGCTGTCGGCGCGCGGTTCGCGCGCGCTTTCCTCTTCGGCCTGCAAGCGGCCGACCGCGGGCGCCGCGGCGACATCGCTTTTGCCCACCAGCCGGTTTTGATCGAGGATACCGCGGATGCGGCCTTCCTGTTGCTCGCGCTGGCGCAATTCAGACGGCGAAATGCCGTAGTTTGCCGCATCGGTCGCGGGCACGATCGGCGTGCGCAGCTGGCCCGAGGCGTCGACCTGGAAATACCCGAGCAGGCCGGGGGCCTCGGCCTGCAGCGGATACTCGGACAGTGGCGAGCGCTGTAAAAACGCGGTATCGTCGGATCCGGTTACATTGAGAAATTCATAGTCGCTGATCGGCCGCTTTTCCTCGCGCTCGATCAAATCGCGAAATCCGCTATCGACGCGCCGCGAAAGCTCACGCGCGAGCCGTTGGTGCTGGTAGAACGCTTCCCATTTCAACTGCCCGTAAGCCTGGTAAACCAGGATCGAGGTGGGAATCGCCAGCGCCAGGAAGAACAACACCAGCAACAGGGAGAGGCGTCGCTGGGTCATTGCGCGGCGAGCATCAAGCGGTAGCCGGCCCCGCGCACGGTGACGATCGCCGCCGGATTGGCGGCATCGGTTTCGATCTTGCGGCGCAGCTTGGCGATGTGAATATCGACGGTGCGGGTTTCGATCTCCATGTGGTTGGCGTAGCCCCAGACGCGCGCCAGTAATTCCTCGCGCGCCACCGGTCGGTCAGATTGCTGCGCCAGGTACTGCAACAGATCCATTTCACGACGGGTAAACACCGTCTCGCCCGCCGACAGGTTCTCGGTGTCGATAAGCAGACCGTTATTCAACCTGATCTCGCGCGCGTTATCCCTCGCAATGCCTGAGCGGCGCAACACCGCCTGCACGCGCAACACCAGTTGCGTCACCGAAAAAGGCTTGGCGACATAGTCGTCGGCGCCCAACGTCAGTCCCTGCACAATGTCCTCGTCGCTCGATTTCGCGGTCAGCATGATAACCGGTTGCTGCCGATCCTGCTGGCGAATGCGATTGCAGATTTCGAATCCGTCGACACCGGGCAGCATGACGTCGAGCAAAATCAGGTTGAATTTTCCGCTCAGGGCCAGGCGCAGGCCGTCGTCGCCATTATCCGCGGTTTCGACTTCGTAACCATGGTAGACGAACACGTCCACCAGGCCGCTGCGAATCGCGGCTTCATCTTCGACCACCAGTAAACGCGCCTTTTGCGCCATCGGCTTTACCCTCTTTATGAACATCTCAATCCTAGCATTCCAGCCCGGCGGCTTTGTAAATTTTTTGTAAACGCCAAACGCCAGGTTTTACCAAAGCCTGTCTGTTTTAACGCCCATCCCTGAACCAGAATAAGTTCACCTTTTAGCAACAATGGAGCAAACGACATGGCATTGATTACACGACTCTCGCGACTGTTCGAGGCCGATTTTCACGCGGTGCTGGATCGCATCGAGGAACCGGATCTGCAATTGAAGCAGGCGGTGCGCGAAATGCAGTTCGCCCTTGACCAGGACCGGCAACGCATCAAGCTGCTGCAACACGAGGCCGATCAACTGGCCAGGACGACGTCCGCCGTGCTGACCAATCTCAAGGGCTTCGACGAAGAACTCGATATTTGCCTGGCCGCCAAAAAGGATGATCTGGCGCGCGACCTGGTGCGGCGCAAGCTCGCGGCTGAAAAACAGCTGCAGGCATTGAAACAGCAGTCCGCTGGCGTCGACGCGCAGCAACGGCAGCTTACGACTGAAATCGAAGAGCAAAGCCAGCAACTGACCAGCATGAAGCAAAAACTGGAATTGCTGGTGAGCGACGACGGCTCGCCTGCCGGCGGCGACTTCAGCCACGCCGATACAATCCGCAACGATGAAATCGAAATTGCGCTGCTGCGTGAAAAGCAACGGAGGGCAAAGTCATGAAAACACCCGGAATCATCGATGGTCTCATCCTGGCGTTCGTGATCAGCCTGGGCGCCGGCGCGGCAAATCTCGTACTGGGCGGCTTCATCGGCTATGGCACGCTGTTCAACCTGGTGCTGCTGGCGGCGGCGCTGACTTACCTCCTGTACCTGTTTAAACGCAGCAGCGCCCGTGTCGGCCGCGTGGTTATGCTCGCCGCCTGGGCGACGCTGAGCCTCGCCTGCTGGTTTTTCGAGGTCCATTTGTTCGAACAGGTGCTGCTACAGGCCGGGTTTATCTGGCTCGTGCGCGCGCTCTACTTCCACGGCACGCTGTTCGCGGCGGCGCTCGATTTCGGCCTGGTATCCGCCGGACTCGCGGCGGGTGCCTGGGCCATGGTCAACACCGGCAGCCTGGCCGCAGCGCTGTGGAGCTTCTTCCTGATCCAGTCGCTGTTCGGCTGGATCCCGGATTTGAGCCGCAAGCAGCGCGGCGAATCTTACCGCGGCCAGTCTGATTATTCGGCTTTCCAGTCGGCACACCGCGTCGCACTCGACGCCGTGCGCAAACTCACCCAACCCTGAAACGGAGAAAACTCATGAACTACAAAACATTCAATCCAAAGATAGTCGCCCTGGTGCTGATCATAGCCACCGCCACCGGCATTGCGCTGTTTCCGCTGCTAAAACAGGCGCAGGCGATTAATACCACCAGGACCACGACCGCGCTACCGGGTCAGAGCCACCGTATCGAAGTGGTTTTTATTCTCGATACCACCAGCAGCATGAGTGGCCTGATCCAGGCGGCCAGGGAAAAGATCTGGTCGATCGCGACCACCATGGCCTCGGCCCAGGAAAATCCCGACATCAAGATGGGGCTGGTCGCGTTTCGCGATCGTGGCGATGCCTATATCACGCGGGTTTACGATCTGTCTGAAGACCTCGATTCGATGTATGCCAGCTTGATGGACTTTCGCGCAGAGGGTGGCGGTGACGGCCCGGAGAGCGTCAACCAGGCACTGCATGACGCCATCCACAAGGTTTCGTGGAGTCAGGACGGCAATGTCTACAGGGTAGCGTTCCTGGTCGGCGATGCGCCGCCGCACATGGATTATCACAACGACGTCAAGTACCCGGTGACCCTGGCCGCGGCCAAACGCAAGGGTATCGTGGTCAACACGATCCAGAGCGGTCAGCACCAGTACACGCGGCCCGCCTGGCAGCAGATCGCGGCGCTGGGTCACGGCAATTACTTTCAGGTCGAAGACTCAGGTAATGCGGTTGCGGTGACCACACCCTTCGACGAAAAACTGTCAACCCTGGCCGCCGAACTCGAAGATACCCGGCTCTACTACGGTGATGCTGAAACCCGCGAAAAACAAAAAGCGAAACTCGATGCGAGCGCGAAACTGCGCAAGGAATTGTCGACCGAGGCGCTGGCCAGGCGCTCCGAATACAACGCGACCGACAGCGGCAAGAAAAACTTTCTCGGTGAAAGCGAACTGGTCGATGCGATAACTTCGGGTCGGGTCGCGCTGGAGGAAATCGAGGCAAGTAACCTGCCGCACAGCCTGCAGCTAATGGCGCCGGCAGCGCAAATGGAAGTCATTAACGAGCAGGCGCATCGCCGCGATCAGTTGAAGCAGGAAATCAGGCAGCTGTCCGACTCGCGTAATCGCTTCATCAAGGAAAAGGTTGCCGCCGAGGGCGGCGCCGACGACTCACTGGATGAAAAGATTTACCGCTCGGTAAAGGATCAGGCGGCGTCGGTCGGGCTTACCTACGAGAGCGACAGCGCGAAGTACTAGTAACAACAGTCATCCCCGCGCAGGCCTGCGCGGATTTGGGCCCGGCGGGACCGGCGTGATCTCGAAATGTGCTTGCGCTACAAGATCCCGATACGTCGGACCGACGCTTTCGCGGGGATGACTTCGTCTGGGGACGACTTCAGGTTCTGGCAAATAGCTCGGATAGCGGCCAGCGCGCTTGCGGGCTCACGGCAGAAGCTTTTCTCAAGCCCTGGCCTTGACGGGTACCGCGCGCGGGCCCTTTTTAATGCCGCCGTCACGCAACAACAGGTAAAGCTCGTGCACCAGCCGCTCGTTGCCCTGGATTTCGAGCCACTTGTCCTTGGGCACCCGACGTTTGACCAGTTCGCGCACGACCTTGAGCGTAAACGAGTCGCTCGCGAGGTTGGGATCGGGGTGGCCGGCACTGATGTTCTGGATTGTGCGGCTAAGAATAAAAGTGGTCGATTCGTCCGCATCCTGGTACAGGCGGGTGCGGATACGGTTGTCGGAAAGTAACTCTTCGGTGGCAAGGCGTTGATTGCGCATCTGCAAAATCAGCACGACCAGCATTCCCAGGGTGAAAATTGAAAGTAATGTTGCGACTAAATTCATGGCTATTGACTGCTAGTAATAATGTTGTGATGAGATTCGAGTTTAGCAGTAAAAATTCGGCCTGGAACGGATTGTGACCTGTGTCGCATTTTTAGCTGCATGTAGTTATGCTAACTCGGCTATTTTAATCGCCTGTCGGGTCGATTATATTCTCGATTCGCGTGGGTCGACCCGCTAAGGAGGAACTAGATATGCGTCACATCGGGATTTTTCTGAAAACCATCGGACTGGTCTTATTACTGAACCTGGCGCTACCCGCCGGCGCCGCTGAAACCGCGACCCGCGGCAGCATTACCGGCGGTGTCGCACACGAGGCGCCAACCTGGTTCAAGGAAAGTTTTCTCGAAATCGCCGATGATGTCGACGATGCAACCGAGGCCGGCAAGCACGTCCTGCTGTTTTTCCAACTCAACGACTGCCCCTACTGCGACCGGATGCTGGAGGAATGTTTCGAAGCCGAGCCGTTACGCAGCTATATTCAGCAGCATTTCGACAGTATTGCGATCAATGTCCGCGGCGACCGCGATATCGCGTTTAACGAAGAGATTTCGGTCACCGAAAAAGAACTGTCGGAAATCCTCAAGGTCGCGGCGACCCCGGCAATCCTGTTTCTCGACCAGGACAATAAGACCGTCGTGCGCGTCAACGGCTATCGTGCGCCCGCGCGCTTCAAACAGGTACTCGAATTCGTCGCCACCAAATCCTATCGGAGCACCAGCCTGGCCGACTACCTGCAGGCCAAACTCGACAAAAACGTTTACCAGTTGCGCGCCAATCCGTTGTTCACCGAGGTCAGGGATCTGTCCAGTATCGACGGCCCGCTGATGCTGATCTTCGAGGATGGCGGCTGTTACGACTGCAACGAATTTCACGACGGAATTCTGGGACACGAACTGGTGCGCAAGGAGATTGAGCCCTTCACCATCGTGCGGCTCGATGCCGATTCCCGGGAAACCATCATCGACGTTTACGGCAATCAAACCACGCCGGCCGAACTCGCCAGCAAACATGAAATGATTTATCGGCCGGGCGTGCTCGCTTTCGATGACGGCAACCTGGTGCGACGCCACGACAGTCTGACCTTCCCCCACCATTTCAAGGAAAGCATGCGTTACGTCGCCGGCGGGTTTTACCGGCAAACCGATTATCAAACCTACTCGCAGCAGCGCACCGAGGAGCTCCTCGCAGCCGGCGTCGTCATCGACCTCGGCCGCCCGAGGTAGCGCCGGAAAACACCATTCTTCGTCATCCCCGCGCAAGCGGGGATCTTGCAGCAAGCGGGGATTGCAGGTGCCTGTCCTACGAACCGCGGGCGTATGGTGTTAGCCAAACCGCCAACCAGAACCAACACTTGACCCAGGACAAATGCGATCAATGACGCAAGGCGTATTCTTGTCACTATATACCACCAGAGGACGATCAGGATGCCGATTACGATCGAATTTAGCGTTAAAAATGGCGACCAGACCATCAAGCAAGACAGTGTCTCGCTCGCCTCGCCGATAGAGCTGTTCGAATATATTGCGCCCGGCGGCGACTGCGAAAGAATGCCGTCCGATCTCAGCGAAATTCAGCTGGTTCTGCAGTCTCCCGAACACCCCAATGTGATCAACCCGATAGCCGACAAACGCGTCACGCTGCAGCTCGGGCTGGTGTTGATTACGGGTCCGTTAGCGGAGATCCTGCAGGTCTCGCAGGAGCTCATCGACAAGATGGGCCGCGGCGAACTATCCGAGGCCTTCCTCGCCGCCGCCTGCGTGCAATACTAAGATCCCAAAAACTGCTATCGGTCATCCCGCGACGCATCAACGTCATCCCGCGGCTTGACCCGATGCGTCGAACCGGCCGGATCCGTCCGATAAACCCAGCAGATCCCGACCCGCATTCAAGCTGGATGAAACCCGATCGGCGACTATACTTAGTGCAATCCCGGTTACTGAGATCCCCATGTCTCGAAAATTCCTGAGCGCTATCCTGGTGCTGACCCTGCTTGCGCTGGCATCGTTTAACGGCCAGGCCCAACTGTACAAGTGGGTCGATGAAAAAGGGAAAATTCATTATTCCGACAAGGAACCAGGAGAAGAGACCAGTACAAAAGTCATCCGCCGGGATCAGAACAGCGGCGGCCAGAACCAGCAGGCATCGACGACCTCGGCCAGGCCGGTTATTCGGCCTTACGAAAAAACCGCGCGCAAGCTGCACCTGCTCGATACCCGCTACCTGTGGAAGTCGGAATCCCATGTCAATGAAACCACCAAAATCGGGGTCTTCCACAGCGGCAAGGGTTGCACCTCGCGCGGTGCGATGAACACACCGGATATTTTTGTCTATCACAAATCGCTGTTCCCATCCGAGTCCGACCTGACCTACCGCATCAACAAGATTATCAATGGTCTCGACTACGACTCCGAACGCACCGAAAAATATCGCCTGCTGGGGCGGCTGAAAAAAACCGGGGGCTTAAGCCTGCACGCGGAAATCGTAGCCATGGATTTCAACACCTGCGCCCCGGGAATCCGCAAGAGCGAGCGCCTGAAAAAAATTGAAAGCATTTCCACGCATCGGTTCACCAAGAACCGGGTCAAGCTGCAGGTCAACTGGCAGCTGCGCACCAATCGTGACCAGGACGTGGTCTACGAAGTGACCACGGCGGGCAATTACAACGGCTGGAGCCAGTCGACGACTTCCAAAACCGCCATCGGCAACGCGCTGGAGTCGGCCGTGTTGGCGTTGTTTTCCGACCAGGCCTTTATCGCCCGCATCCTGGTCGAGGAAGACGGCAGCGGTCTCGACGATCTCCAGCACAGCAGCCTGCTGCCGATCAATTCGGATCAGAAAACCAGGACCCGCAAGTTATTCGTGGTTGCCGACGGCAAGGCCTGGATCAAGGACCAACAGTCGCAGGCTGAAATCGGGCAGCTGTTGTTCGGCGAAAATTGCGCCGCCAAGAAACCCATGCCGCTCGGCGTCGCGCTGAATCATAAAAAATGGCTGGCCGCGGATGCCTACCGCGCCAGCGACGCGATCGTCAAACAGACCCGGCCGTTAGGATATTCGATCAGCCCGGCGAGCAGCGACGCGCTGACAAAACTCGAAAACTCGGGCGGCTACAGCCTCAATGCCAGGCTCGTCAGGCTTACCTACGACGCCTGCGCACCGTCGCTATCGGCGTCGACAAGATACAAACCCATCGACCAGGTCTCATTCAAATACCTGACCCGGAACCGGATTCAGGTCTGGGTCGAGTGGACGCTGAAAACCGACCGTAACAGCAAATTGCTGTATCGAACCAGCACCATGGGCTTTGCCGGCAGCCTGCTGACCGACAAGCGTGGCGAAGAAGCCATGTCGGAAGCCATCGGCATGGCGGCGGAGCAGCTGTTTGCCGATCGCGATTTTATCGGCTTGATTACCGTGAAACCCCGCGATCCGGCGCCGGCGCAAAGCTTTGCCGCAAAAGATAACTCGTCGGTGAAGGGGATTGTCATGGCGGGGAATCAGCAGGCAACGAAACTGATACTCGTTAGCGCAACCAATCCCTGGAACCGTATTCCCGCGGATAAATCGGTGGGCTTCTACGCCTATGGCG
Source organism: uncultured Gammaproteobacteria bacterium (assembly GCA_947259305.1). Lineage (GTDB taxonomy): Bacteria > Pseudomonadota > Gammaproteobacteria. The sequence goes on from CAMYML010000009.1 coordinate 24,055, forward strand.
CGGACTGCACGCCCTTCGAAGACCGCAGCTGGCCACAGACCCTGAATGACCATCCGCGCATATTCCCGGACGCGGGCGAAATCATCAACGCCGAGTCAAAGGTGGTGAAAAGCCTCGGTTATCCGGCGCAGGTCGCCGATGAATACAGCGTCGTCAGCATGAAGCGCAAACTCGGTGGTTACAGCCTGCATGCCGATATCGTCGATATACGCTTCGATTCCTGTGCGCCCGAACTCGACGAAGACATCGTCTACTCCAAACGCAAAATATCCTCGAGCCAGTTTAAGCGGCACCGCGTCATCGTCAGGATTAACTGGAAGCTGGTCGGAGCCAGCGATGACCAGGTCCTGTACCAGAAGATGACCGAAGGCGTTGCCGACAGCTGGCTGTTGAACGCAAAGGGCAAAAAAGTGTTCAGCCTGGCGGTTGAAAATGCGACCTCGCAACTGTTTGCGCAACCGGCGTTTGTCGCCAACCTGGTAACGGACGGGCAGCAGGAAGAGCCAGGGTTCTTCGGCAATCTGCTGTCGTTTCTGAACTCGCAGGACGGCGCCGATTCAGATGCGGGTGCGGGCCTGACCAATCGGTTTGTGTTACAGGCGCATGCGGCCCAGGCCTTCTCCGAGATCAGCGTGCTCAAAGTCGGTGCGCTGCAACACTACATGATGGAAGGCGACTGGCCGGATAGCCTGCCGGCGATGGGCTATTCCGCTTCGACGTTCAACAATAGCGACACCATCTCGCATGTAAACCTGCAGCCGGACGGCAGTATCGTGGTCGAGCTGAAAGAGATGTTCGGCGCTGACAAGATCATTACCCTGAATCCCGAAACCGACAATGGCGATGTCGGCATGAACCGCTGGCACTGCAGCAGCAATCTCGACTCGGCTTTCCTGCCACAGAACTGCGAAGGCCTGTAAACCCGCTCGCCTTCCCGCGGTCAGGCCCGACTACTCGGACCCGCGGGACCCAATACCGGGTCGCCGCGCCACCTGTTTTTCCGGCGATTTTAGTGCATATTGTCGACTTCGAAACCATTCAGTCTATTAAACCGTGAGCGCCAACGGATTCTTTTCCCGCATCGAAGCCTTCGACGAATTTGTCGAAATCGCGAATATCGACAATTACCTGACCGCACCGGATGACTGGCATGTGGTCATTTCCGACGTCGAAGGTTCGACCCGGGCGATCGCCGAGGGACGCTACAAGGAAGTCAACATGATTGGCGCCGCCTGTATCAACGCGGTGCTGAACCTAACCGACAGCGGCGAGATTCCTTACGTATTCGGCGGCGACGGCGCCACCCTGCTGCTGCCGGCGCACAGGCTCGCCGACTGTGAACAAGCCCTGCTCGCGGTGCGCCGACTGGCCGAATCCGATTTTGCGCTGTCGCTACGCGTGGGCGTGGTTCCGGTCGCGGCCATCCATGCGCAAACCTCGGCGCGGGTCAGGGTCGGCAAATTCCGGCTCAGCCCGGGTAACGAGCTGGCGACCTTTTCCGGCGGTGGCATCGAACTGGCCGAACGCTGGATCAAGTCGAACCCCGACTACCTGGTGCATCCGACGGCCGACGACGGCCCGCCGGATTTGAATGGGCTATCCTGCCGCTGGGAGCCACTGGCGTCACAGCATGGCGTCATGCTTAGCCTGCTGCTGCAGGCCGCCGCTGGCGCCGATGAAGCGGCAAGCGCGGCGCTGTACCGTGCGCTGATCGGCGACATCGAGCGCATTACCGGCAACCGAGAAAGCGGCGGCAAACCGGTAGCGGATGCGAACATGAAGTTTCGCTGGCCGCCGCGAGGGCTGCGCGCCGAGATCAAGGCTACCGCGGGTAAGCGCAATCGCTTCCGCTTCGGGTTAGGTCTGTACCTCAACAGCCTGATCCAGTGGGGCCTGGACCGATTCGATTTGACCGCGGGCGGTTACCGCGGCCGCAGGTACCGGGTCGAGCTGCGCCGCAACACCGACTACCGGCGTTTCGACGACACGCTGCGTATATTGCTCGATTGCAGCCTCGCGCAGGCCGACGAAATCGAAAATTTGCTGGAGACCCGCGCGCGCGAAGATGGGCTGGTTTACGGCGTACACCGTTCCGATTCGGCGTTGATGACCTGCCTGGTATTCAACCTCGAGCGCGGCGAGCATATCCACTTCGTCGACGGCAGCGACGGCGGCTTCACCAACGCGGCGAAAATCCTGAAAGCAAAACTGAATTCCGGCTAACCGGGGAATAACCCGGTTTAATGTGAATACTGCTCTCGTGCTGTAACCAGCCATCGATGGCCTGGCCCGCGCCGGCCGATTCGATGCGGAAGCTCCGCTCGAGGACAGGCCGCCACCTACTTACCATGCTGACGCTGGCGTTTATTCGCTATACCGGAGCGGCTCACCATTTCGAGTTTCGGTCCGTCCAGGTCGATGGCGCCTTTTTGCCCGCAGCGCTGGTAATCGGCTTCTAATGCCTGCCGCACCGCCTCCGGCCGGAGTTTCATCTGTTCGGTTAGCGCAATAAACAGCAATGAGAATAACCGGCGCAAAGCAATCTTCCAGGTGCTGCCGGCAAGCTGGTACAGAAAATCGCTGACTTCGAGAAAGCTGTGGAAGGGTCGTTGCCCCAGGATCAGCGGCAGCGTGTTACCGAAGCGGCCCGAATTGCCGATCATGTCCCAGAATCGGGCGAATCGGGTGACGCGTTGCATGGTCGCGAAATCGATGTCGCGCGTGCTCAGGATGTTGTAGGGCGCCAGCGGATTATAGCGCAGCTGGTATGCGTCGCTGTGCCGGTTGATCGGGGCGCCGCGCAGGCGCTTCAGAATTCCGAGCTGGATTTCCTGCGGCCGCAGCGCCACCAGCCGATCAAAACTGTGGGCAAAGTTTTCCAGCGTATCGCCGGGCAAGCCGAATATGAGATCGGCGTGAATATGGGCACCGGTGTTTTGCCGCAACCAGCGTAAATTGTCGCAGGTATTCTGATTGTTTTGCCGGCGACTGATGGTTTGCTGGATTTCGGGGTCGAAGGTTTGCACCCCGATTTCGAACTGTAGTACCCCGGGCGGAAAGCGGGCCAGCACCTGTTTGAGTTTCTGCGGCAGATAATCCGGAATGACCTCGAAGTGCAGGTACAGGTTTTCGTCCATGCGCTGCAGGAAAAACTCCAGGATCGAGACGCTGGTGCCGATCTTTAAATTGAAGGTGCGATCGATGAACTTGAAATTGCGTGCGCCGCGCTGGTACAAATCATCCATTGCGTCGAGAAAGCGCTTTAAGTCGAACGGTTTCGCCGTTTTATCCAGCGACGACAGGCAAAATTCACACTTGAACGGGCAGCCGCGCGAGGCCTCGACATAAATCAGGCGGTTGCGAATGTCCTCGGCATTATAGTGGGCATAGGGAAGTTCGAGTGCATCGAGACTGGGCGCCTTGCCCGCGATGATTGCCGACGCTACCGGCCGGTTGCCGAGCAGGTCTGCACAGAGTTGGCGAAAACTGATTTCACCCGGGCCCGTGATAATGTAATCCACGCGTTCAGCGAGGTCGGGTAAATCGTCCCGGTAGCTGACTTCGGGGCCACCCACGACAACTATGGTCTGTGGCGACACCTGTTTTAGCAGCGCGATGACTTCGCCGGTCTCACTCACGTTCCAGATGTAAACACTGAAGGCGACTATCCTCGGCTTCTGCGCAAGCAGTTGCTCGACGATATCGATGGGACGTTGCTGTATGGTGAACTCCCGGATTTGCGCCAGCGCCTGCAACTCGCCCAGGTTCGCATACAGGTAACGCAGGCCGAAAGCACAGTGCATATAGCGCGCGTTAAGCGTGGTCAGTAAAATCTTATTACTCATGCCGTGGGTTTTGCTCGTCCGGTAAAGCACACAGGATGCGCAATGATACCCGCAATTGCAGCAACAGGAGCATTAAATCCTGCCGTGACCGCTGGTCGCGAAATAGAATTAAGGGTAGCAAACTAGAGGAACACCCGTCCTCTACTGACAGGCTATTTCGATTTACTGATCTTTTTTGGCGCGGGTTTATCGACCCGTACCGAGAGTGCAATTTCGAGCGCGGTTTCGAGTCGAATGATCCTTCCGGTTAAATCCTCGATACGGGATTGCTGATCCTTGACAGAATTTGCAAGGCTTTCCAGCTTGGCATCCATGCGAATGACGCGGCTGATGCCCTCCCACATCTTCTCCGAAATGCCCATCAAGCAACCTTGCGCTTTGCCCTGGCTTCGAGCCGGGCGATTCGCTTGTTGGAATCTGCGACGAACTTGAGCGTCGCGTCGATGGCCTTTTCGGTATTGGCCGTAACGCGATTCATTTCCTCGATCATCGCCACCAGCGCGGCCTCATCTTTGCTCGGGCTGAAACCTTCCGCGGCACGACGCATATACTCGGCGGTGGTTAATCCCGCTTTCTTTGCGCGCGCCACGATTCGCTTTTTCTCCGCCACGGTCATCAACACCGGGACTCTCTCTGTCGCTGCCATGGTTTACCTCGAGGATGGACATGTGCTTGTCATGTGCCTATTCTAGTTGCGTCCGTCCAGACATGCAAGCGGCCCAATCAAACGGGTCGGTTTCAGGCTGCCGCGTGGTCTTTCGATTCCCGCGCCTGTTCGCCGTTGGCGACGATGCCGAGCTTGTCGAACAGCTCCAGGTCCTGGTTTTCGTCCGGATTCGGCGTGGTCAGCAGCGTATCGCCATAGAAAATCGAATTGGCGCCGGCGAGGAAACACAGCGCCTGCAACTCTTCGCTCATCGCGGTGCGCCCGGCCGACAGCCGCACCACCGACGCCGGCATCATGATGCGCGCGACCGCGATGCTGCGCACGAATTCGATGGGATCGAGCGCTTCGGTGCCGTAAAGCGGCGTGTTCTCGACCTGCACCAGCAGGTTGATCGGCACGCTTTGCGGGTGTTCGGGCAGGTTGGCGAGCTGTTGTAGCAGCGCGGCGCGATCCTTGTCGGTTTCGCCCATGCCGATGATGCCGCCGCAGCAGACGTTGATATCCTCGGCGCGCAGGTTTTCCAGCGTAGTACTCCGGCGAGGTGTCGAGGTTGTGGTTGTAGTAATCGAGCCCGGCCGTTTTCAGTTTGCGCGTTTGCGCACGCGTCAGCATGCCGAGCGTAACGCAGGTTTCCATGCCGAGATCCTTGACCAGGCTGATCATTTCGATAACCTTGTCGAGATTCTTGTCGGTCGGATTACGCCAGGCCGCGCCCATGCAGAAGCGGGTGGCGCCATTATTTTTTGCATTCATCGCTGCAGTGCGCACCTCTTCGATCGGCAACAGGCGCTCGCGTTCGAGCCCGGTATCGTATTTGGCGCTTTGCGGGCAATAGGAACAGTCTTCCGGGCAGGCGCCGGTCTTGATGCTCAACAGGGTGCTGATCTGGACCGCGTTCGGATCGAAACTGGCGCGGTGCGTGGTCTGGGCTCGGAACAACAAATCGTTGAAAGGCAGTTCGAAAAGCGCTTTAATTTCGTCTAGCGTCCAGTCGTGGCGGATGGATTGCACTGCGTCGGTCATCGGAACGGGCCGTCAAAAAGGAGAACGCCAAGTCTATTGCAAGACAGGGAATAGTCAATGTCAGGAAGACGCCTGGTACAAAGCATAGCCGGTTTCATCGATTACCTGTTCGCGCCCGGGCTATGCCTCGCCTGCGGATGCGAACTCGATAACGCGGAATCGCTGTGCGATTGCTGCGCCGAACGTCTGCAGCGCGTGCCGAATCCATGCCTTTACTGTGCTCAGCCGAATCCGGTCGAAGGCCAGGTATGCCCCGCCTGCCTGCTGAATCCGCCGCGCTGGCAACGCATGATCGCGCCGTTGCAATATCGCGGACTGACGCGGGACTACCTGCAGCAACTCAAGTATTCCGAGGCGCTGCATCTGTCGAAAACCCTGTGCCGGCAATGTTTCGGACCCTTCCGCCAGTGCGCGCCCAAACCCGAAGTATTGCTGCCGGTGCCGCTGCATCGCGAACGCCTGCGCGAGCGTGGTTACAACCAGGCGGATGAAATCGCTATCCTGTGGTCGCGGGAATTTGGAATTCCGGTCGAGCGCAAGGCATTGACCCGCCTGCGGGCGACTCCGAGCCAGTCGGGCCTGAGCGCAAATCAGCGCGCGCAAAATGTGCGCCGGGCGTTTGCCTACGAAACCATCCATGATTATCGACACGTTGCCATCGTCGATGACATCGTCACCACCGGTTCGACCGTGGGCGAGATCACCAAAACGCTGCATCGCGCCGGCGTCGAATACGTCGAAGTCTGGGCGCTGGCGCGGGTTTACCACCGGTAGCCAACACTGTCGTCCCGCGACGTGAGCGCGGGACCCAGAAATAAATGTGCACCCTGCGGACGCGATTGGTTAACTGGATCCCGCGGTCGAGCCGCGGGATGACGGATTTCCGCGGGATGACAGTTTTCCGCGGGATGACAGTTTTCCGCGGGACGACAGTTTTCCGCGGGATGACAGTTTTCCGCGGGGTGACAGTTTTCCGCGGGATGGCAGTTTGCCGCGGGGTGACAATTTATATCCGGATGATTGGTTGTTGCTACCTGTTCGATATTGAGATCAGGCCGGGCGCTTGACGGACAGGACTTCGCCGAAACTTGCGTATTCGCTGGCGCCGAGACGCGACAGCGGCTGGACCTTGTCAGCGTGGATTTTGAGGCGGCCCTGGGGGTTTATTTCAGCGCAGTCATCGGCGACGTAAATCTCCTTGATTTCGGCAAACAGTAACGACTGCTGTTTCTTGCTGCCGATCATCTGGATATCGTGGCGTTCGCAAAAGAAGGCGATCTTGCAGTCGGCTAGCCGCGGCATGCGAAATCCCGGTACCCGCGTCAATTCCAGGTCACTGGCTTCGACTTCCGATTCCCGCGGCGGCAGCGTGGCCGAGGACTGGTTCAGCGCCGCCAACTGATCGCAGCTGGCGATATGGATGACGAACTCGTGGCGCTCGCGGATATTACGAATCGAATCCTTGTCGCGGCCATCGTCCTGCTTGCCGATCGACACGATCGCCAGTGGCGGGTCGCTGCAGACCGCGTTGAAATAGGAAAACGGCGCCAGGTTGTAACCGGCGTCGTCGTTTTCGGTCAGCAGCCAGGCGATCGGGCGCGGCAGCATGGTCTGGGTCATCGTGAAATAGACCTGTGGCGCGGGGAGTTCTTCCAGTTTGATTTGCATGTTTTATTGTCCGTGGGTTTAGCGTAAATCGGGGATGAACCAGGTTTTTCGTTTTTGAGAAAAACCTGTCCCGTTCCCCTGTATATTCCTATTGCAACGAGTCATACCCGCACAAGCGGCTTTCCTGCAAAAAAAGCATGTCAGTTGCTTCAAGATCCCCGCTTTCGCGGGGATGACAGCCTTCGGCTCAAGATTCCGATACTTCGGACCACCGCTTACGCGGGAATGACTCTTCATTCGTCAGTCAGATGCACACTAATCTACCCCCTTTTTTCAGGGATGGAAGCTAACCTCCCGCTGGCTGATTTTTTCGGCCCAGATCTTCGGCCCGGTCTGATGTATCGATTCGCCGCTATGGTCGACGGCGACGGTAACCGGCATATCCTCGAGCGTGAATTCGTAAATCGCTTCCATGCCCAGTTCAGGGAAGGCAACCACCTCCGCGCGCTTGATCGCCTGCGCCACCAGGTAGGCCGCGCCGCCAACCGCCATCAGGTATACCGACTCGAAATCGCGGATCGCCTCGATTGCGCTGGGTCCGCGTTCGGCCTTGCCGATCATGCCGAGCAAGCCGGTCTGTTCGAGCAGGGTGCGGGTGAACTTGTCCATGCGCGTCGCGGTGGTGGGACCCGCCGGGCCGACGACCTCGTCGCCAATCGGATCGACCGGGCCGACATAGTAGATAAAGCGGCCTTTCAGATCGACCGGCAAGGCCTCGCCGTTGGCGAGCATGTCGACCATCTTTTTGTGTGCGGCGTCGCGCCCGGTCAGCATCTTGCCGGAGAGCAGCAGCGTATCGCCCGGTTTCCAGGTCTTGACCTCGTCATGCGTCACCGTATCGAGGTTGACGCGCCTGACGTTGTCGCCGGTTTCGCGCGTCACTTCGGGCCAGTCTTCCAGCTTCGGCGGCTCGAGTTTCGCCAGGCCGCTGCCGTCGAGCGTGAAATGCGTGTGCCGCGTCGCGGCGCAATTCGGAATAATGGCAACCGCCTTGTTGGCCGCGTGCGACGGGTAGTCTTTCACCTTGACGTCCATCACCGTGGTCAGCCCGCCGAGCCCCTGCGCGCCGATACCGAGCCGGTTGACCTTGTCATAAAGCTCGAGACGCAGCTCTTCGGCGCGGTTGCTGGCGCCTTTTGCCTGCAGGTCATGGATATCGATCGGCTCCAGCAGCGCTTCCTTGGCCAGGATCATCGCCTTTTCGGCGGTACCGCCGACGCCGATGCCGAGCATGCCGGGCGGGCACCAGCCGGCGCCCATCAGCGGCACCTGGCCGAGCACCCAGTCGACGACCGAGTCGGAGGGATTGAGCATCGCGAACTTGGACTTGGCTTCCGAGCCTCCGCCCTTGGCGGCGACGTGCACCTCGAGCGTGTCACCCGGCACGATTTCGTAGTGGATTACGCCCGGGGTATTGTCGCCGGTGTTTTTACGCGCGCCGTCGGGATCGTCGAGAATCGAGGCACGCAGCACGTTATCCGGGTTTTGATAGGCGCGCCGAATCCCCTCGTTGCACATGTCGCTAACCGACATGTCGGCCTCCCACTGCACCTGCATGCCGACGCGCAGAAACACGGTGACGATACCGGTGTCCTGGCAAATCGGACGGTGCCCCAGCGCGCACATGCGCGAGTTGATCAGGATTTGCGCGATCGCGTCGCGCGCCGCCGGGTTTTCCTCGCGCCGGTAGGCTTCATCCATGGCGCGGATGAAATCCAGCGGATGGAAATAGGAAATGTACTGCAACGCATCGGCGATGCTATCGATCAGGTCGTTCTGTTTGATGACGGTCATGATTTGCTGCTTCGTTTGGACTGTGGTGTATTTTATCCGCATAACCCTCAAACACCATAATAAGAATGCTCAATGATCGCGCCAGCAAAATTTACTCTGAGTAAATATTGTAGGTTGGTGCCGCGGTATGACAGATTTGTTCTAGTCCCTGGAATCGGTTTAGAAGGGCCAGACGATGAGGATCATCGGGATCGAGACGACGATGACGATGACTTCGAGCGGCAGGCCCATGCGCCAGTAGTCGCCGAAGCGGTAGCCGCCCGGTCCCATGATCAACGTGTTGTTCTTGTGCCCGATCGGCGTCAGGAAGGCGCAGGAAGCGGCGATCGCGACCGTCATCAGGAAGGGATCGGGGTTGACGCTCAGGCGGTTGGCGATATCGATCGCGATCGGCGCGGCGATGACCGTGGTCGCGGTGTTGTTGAGCACGTCGGAGAGCGACATGGTGACGATCATCAACAGCGTCATTACCACTACCGGCCCGTAACCCGCGGCGAAATCGATAATTTGCTGTGCGATTAGCGCGGTGCCGCCGGAGGCTTCGAGCGCCGAGCCGATCGGGATCATCGATCCCAGCAGCACGATCACCGGCCACTCGATCGAGGTATAGATTTCCTTCAGCGGCACGATGTTGAATCCGACCATGACGATGCACACCAGCGCCAGCGCTTCGGGCAGATGCATGATGCCGGAAGTCGCCGCGGCGATCGCGAGCGCAAAGCTCAGCACCGCGATCCAGGCCTTGTTGCGTTGCACCACCTGCAGGTCGCGCTCCTGCAGCGGCAGGCATCCAAGCCAGGCGACGACATCGTCGATGCGTTCGCTTGGCCCCAGCAAGAGCAATACATCGCCGGCCCGGGTATCGAGCTTGCGCACCCGTTCGCGGAAGGTCTTGCCCTTGCGCGACACCCCGAGCAGCGTCACCCCGTGCCGGTACAGCAGCCGCAGGCTAAACGCGCTACGGCCCTCGATGCGCGCGTTTTCCGGCACCACCGCTTCGATCAGCGACAGGCCTTCGGCGGCGTGGCCGGCATATTTTTCGCTGCCGACATAATCGAGCTTGAAGGCGCCGACAAAGGCATCGATATGTTCCGCGTCGGCCTCGATCACCAGCAGGTCGCCGCGGCGGATTTCCTCCGCGCGCGCCCGCCCGGGCAGACGCTTGCCTTTGCGCACCAGGCCGACGATGGCAACGTCGGCTTCGTCCGCCTCGGCGTCCAGGTCGCGCACGCGCCGGCCGATAATGCTCGAGCCTTCGGCAACCCGGACTTCGGCAACGTAATCCTCGTGCGGCAGCGGGACATTGGACTTCGCGTCAGCACCCTCCGGCAGTGGAATCAGCCGCCAGCCGACAAAGACGATGAAGATGACACCAGCCAGTGCGGTCACTGCACCCACCGGCGAAAAATCGAACATGCCGAAGGGCTCTCCGAGCGCCTGTTCGCGGAAACTGGCGATGATGATATTGGGCGGGGTACCGATCAGCGTGATCATGCCGCCGAGAATCGACGCGAATGACAGCGGCATCAGGCTCAATGCGGCGCTGCGTTTCGCCTTTTTCGCGGCCTGCATGTCGATCGGCATCAGCAGCGCGAGCGCGGCGACGTTGTTCATCACCGCCGACAACACCGCGGCAACGCCCGACATGACGCTGATATGCATGAACAGCGAACGCCCGCCGGAGATGATGCGGTTGGCGATCAATTCGATCGCACCCGAGTTCGACAGGCCTCGGCTTACAATCAGTACCAGCGCGATGATCACCGTGGCGTGATGGCCGAAGCCGGCGAAGGCATCTTCCTGCGGCACCACGCCGATGACGATCGCCGTCACCAGCGCGCCGAAGGCGACCAGGTCGTAGCGAATCTTGCCCCAGATCAGCAAGCCGAAGACGACGCCGAGCAGGCAAAACAGGACAACCTGGTCGGAAACTATTCCCATTGAAATATCCTCGCGCCGATGATCAACAGGATGACGCTCGATATGCCGAGCACCAGCAGGTGGTCGGATATCTGCACCAGGCCGGCGCCGTCGATCATGATTTCGCGCGCCGCTGCGGTGACATGCGTCAGCGGCAGCAGTAGCGCGAACTTCTGCATCGCCGGATGCGCGCCCTCGAGCGAAAACCACACGCCGGAGAGGAACATCATCGGCCAGCTGAACAGGTTCAGTACCCCGTTCGCTACTTCCTCGCTGGATACGCGCGCGGCCACCAGGAGGCCGCAGCAAATCAGGTTGATACTGCCTAGCATAAATACCAGGAACAGGTTCAGATAGGACCCGTGCATGCGGAAGTCGAGGACGAAATCCATGCCGACGAAGATGACGACGTTAACCGCGATCATCAGCCATAGCCGGGACAGGATTTGTGCGGCCAGGAACTCGATCGCGCTCACCGGCGTCGCGCGCAGGCGCTTGAGCACGCCGAACTTGCGGTAGCGCACGATCACGTAACCGATGCCGAACAGGGCGCCCCACATGATGTTCATGCCGATGACCCCGGGGATGACCCAGTCGATGTAGCGAATTTCGTCACCCTCGACCAGGATCTGCTGCAGCGCCTCCCCGAAATTGGCGTAAGCCGCAATCAGCAGTTTCTCGACGATATAGCCGTTGGGCGAAGTCTGGTTGATCCAGTAACGGTTCGTGTTCGGGTCGAACAACAGATCGATCTGGTGACGCTCGACTTTGGACAGGCTGGACTCGACTTCGGCGAATTCGATAAACTTGACGAAGCGCGTATTGCCGAATTCCGCCGCGGCGCCCTCGAGCGCGCCGCCAGCGATGATCCCGACCTTGAATTTTTCCGGATTTTCCTCGGTAAACGCGTAGGCGAATACAAAAATAATCAGGATCGGCAGCAGCACGCTCCAGGCCAGCGACGAACGGTCACGAATGAATTCAAGATTGCGCGCGACGAACAGCGCGTAGATTCGGTTCCACATCAGCCGCGTAATTCCTTGCCGGTCAGTTCCAGGAAAAGGTCCTCGAGATTGCGTGCGCGGATGCGCAGGTGGTTCAGCGGGATATCTAAATGCAGCAGGTGCTCGATGGTCCTGTTGACGTCGCCGGTAACGATATGCGCGCTGTCGTTGCGGTAAATCGCCTGGAATTCCCGCTCGCCGATATCGCGCGGGATATCGGCGGCCTGGATCTGTACCACGACGTCGTCGAAATGCGCCGCCAGCAAAGCGTCCGGCGCGTCGTGGGCGATAATCCGGCCATGGTCCATGATCGCGATCTCGTCGCAGAGCTCGTAGGCCTCTTCCATGTAATGCGTGGTCAGCAGTATCGTCGCGCCTTCCTCCTTGACCTGCTGCACCTGCCGCCAAAGGTTGCGCCGTGACTGGGGATCGAGCCCGGTTGTGGGTTCGTCGAGGAACATGATTTTCGGCTTGTTAATCAACGCCATCGCCAGCAGCAGGCGTTGCTTCTGCCCCCCGGAGAGCTTGCGCGTGTCCTGGTCCAGGAAATCATGCAGGGCGAACTGCTCGGCGAGTTCGTCGATGCTCGCCGTGTCGGGGTAGAAGCGGCTGAACTGAATCATGATTTCGCGCACCGTGATGAAATCCTGCAACGCGGTATTCTGGAACATGATGCCGGCCTCGTTGCGAAATTGCGTTCCCAGCGCTTCGCCCTGGTACATGATCGTGCCGGCGTCCGGGGTCTTGATGCCTTCCATCATTTCGATGGTCGTGGTCTTGCCGGCGCCATTGGGTCCGAGCAGGCCGAAACAGGTACCCTGCCGGATCTCGAAACTGACATCGCGCACCGCGGTTAACGAGCCGAATGACTTGACCAGGTTGGATACTTGCAGGATGAAGGACATGAGCGGACTCGATCAGGGAGCGCAAAGTATAAACAGCCTTAGGGGTTAAAACTACCTTGCACATGGAGGTAGGCAATGCGCAAGCATCTATCTTATACTCGGATGCCATGGGCGAAGAAATCCACAAAGAACATTTCGAACAGGCCGATTACGACCGTTTCCAGCAGCGGCTGGAGCAGGAAACCGAGTTGCTGCGCTCGCTATTTGCAAAGCGCGCGTTCGACAATGAAAGCCGCATGCTCGGTTACGAGCTCGAACTGTGCCTGGCCGACGCCAGCGGCAATCCGAGCAAAAACAATCTCGACATCATCAATGCCGCCGGAAATCCGCTGTTCACCTCCGAGCTCGCCAAGTTCAACATGGAGATCAACGGCAATCCCTTTCCCTATACCGGCGATATCTTCAACCGGGTCGAGGCCGACCTGAATACGCTGTTTCAGCAGGCCGACGCTGCCGCGCATCAGTTCGACACCCGTATCGGC
>CAMYML010000010.1:0-37852 GCA_947259305.1 uncultured Gammaproteobacteria bacterium
CTTTTGCAACGAAAATTTTGAATCAGATCACTGGCTGCAGGCGTTATCTTCGGACATTTAGCGCGCCGACCGTGTCGGCGCGATAAATCTCCGAAGATAACGCCTGCAGCCTGTGATCTGATTCAAAATTGTCGTTGCAAAAGCTGATAGATCGCCAAATTGGGCTATAAATAACTGAATGCGAAGGTTCCGCTGCTGCAGAAGAGACTATGAAGATACTATTACCGATTGTTACGATTTTGCTGATTCATTTGAGTGCGACGCCCGTCGCCGCCGAAGTCTACAAGTACCAGGACAAGAACGGCAAATGGCACTTCACCGACAAGCCGCCGAAAAACAAGAACAGCAGTACGGTTGCCACTACCGCCAGCACCGGGGCGGTCAAGGCCGATTTGAAGAAGGATCTGCAGCAGGCCTTCAACCCGGATTCGCAAACCGGCATCGCCTCGCTGTCGGTGGTTACCGTGCGGACCAGCAGCGGTTCCGGATCAGGATTTTTCGTGACCGACGACGGTTACATTATTACCAATCGTCACGTGGTCAGGCCCGCGACCACGAGCCAGTGGAAAGATGCCGAGGAGAATCTCGGCGACTGGAAACAACGGCTGGCGGACTACAAGGTCGATCTCAAGGATGACGAAGAGCGGCTCAACGACGCCCGGCGCACCATCGATGAAAACCGCGAGTACATGGAGTCGACCAAAGCGTCGGATTCCGAGAAATCCCGCTACGAACGCTACGTCAAACGATACATGAAAAACAAGGAACGGCATGAAGACAATGTCAACAAGTACCGCAAGCTGGAGCGCGACTACCGCAAGAAAAAATCGGATTTCGGCTTTAACAGCAGCATGAGTAATTTTTCCAAAAAATTCACCATCGTCCTGAAAAGCGGCAAAAAGCTGAAAGCGAAGCTGGTCAAGGTCAGCAAGGAATACGACCTGGCGTTGCTGAAACTCGATAATTACAGCACGCCTTTTCTGACCTTATCCAGTCAGCAGTATCCACGGCAGGGAACCAGGGTGTTTGCCATCGGCAGCCCGCTTGGCATAACCGACTCGTTAACCGCGGGCATTGTCACCAAGTCGAGCAAGGACCACCTGTTTACCGATACGCAGATACTGCCGGGCAACAGTGGCGGTCCGCTAATCGATGCCGACGGCAAGGTGCTGGGCGTCAATACCGCGGTCGTGGCCAAGAATCAGAACGCGGATGGTCTCGGTCTCGCGATCTATGCTTCACGCATCCGCAGCGAGTTTGCGCGCGAACTGGGCGGCAGGCTCTAAACTTTTATTACCTGCAGTCAGGCCAGCAACACCGCTACTATGCCGGTCAGAAAGATACCGTCGAAAGTACCGGCGCCGCCGATCGACGCCACCGGCGTGCCGATTTTCCGAATATCGTTCAGCCGCAGCAAATCCGCCCCTACCAGCACTCCCAGCGTGCCGCAGATATAAGCCAGCGGAGCGCTGCTGTCGGGCGCTATCAGTAGCGCGGTTAACGCCGCGGTAATTGGCGCGACAAACACCGGCATGCCGATGCCGAGACCGCGCACCGGCCGGCTGGCGAAGTAGGAGACCGCGGCGACGATCGCGATTGCCAACAGGATTCGCGTGAATTCAAGCGGGTTGTGGCTCGCGAGGTAAATCGAAAAGCCGATCGGAATCAACGCGCCGCCGACGTTGATGGCGACGATCGTCTTGCCGGTGAAAGGCAACGGTCGGCCAAACAGCAAACCCTGCAGGGACTGGATTTCTTCATCCGGCGGTGCGTCTGCCGTAATCTGGAACAAAGGCAAATTGATGCCGCTGCCGATCAGCGTGCAGGCGAGTAGCAGCATCGCCGAATGAGTCGATAACCCGAGCTTGTCGAGCGCGATCGTGAACACGCCCATGTAGAGGATGATCACCGCCAGCAGGAAGATGAATACCAGCAGCAGAAACTGCATCGCGGAAGGCGGCGGGCGCACGAAAAGCCGGGTCTTTAACGGGAGTTAGATGGAATTAACCGCTGGCTCGTTTCAGGCGTTGATCACGTAGTTCAGAATTTCGACTACCTGCGCCGGGGTTTCCGCCCAGGCCATCGCGGAGGCATCGACCTCTTTCAGCGGATGCACGATGTCATCGTCGTGCAGCGTGATATAGGGTTTGCCGGTCGCCGCGCAGTAGCCGGCGTCGAAAGCCGCGTTCCACTGCTTGTACTTGTCACCGAAACGCACGACCGCGAGGTCGCATTTTTCGAGCAGGGTTTTGGTGCGGATGCCGTTGACCTTGGACGACTTGTGATCACGCCAGAAACCGCTGGCCTCGGGACCCAGCATGTCGCCGGCGGCGTCGCTGGCGTCGTGATCGGTCACCGCCGAGGTGAAATGGATGGGTAGATCGAGTTTTTCGGCGCCGGCGATAATCTGGTCACGCCAGTCGGTGTGTATTTCGCCGGATAAATATACATTCCAGGTCATGGACTACTCCTGTTCGATTTGCTGTCTCGGCCCGGGTTAGCGCGCGAGGCGGTATTTTTAAAGAATGCCATTATTTAACAATTTCCGCGAGAAAGACAATGTTAAGATGGCGCGCATAAAATCCATATGAAGAACCTTAAGTTGCAGTTAATGCGGGCATCAATCGTTACCCTCCTGATCGGCTGTTGCCTGCTGCTGCCGCCGCTGGTGTCGGCGCAAAGCGCGCTATCGGCCGACTCGGGCGCGACCATCGAAATACTGCAAAGCCGTCTGCAGGAGGCGGAAACTTCGGGTGAACTCGACGACGCGGCCAGGTCGAGCCTGATCGATTTATATCGCAAGTCGATCAGCCTGGTGGAACAGCGGCGCAGTTACGAAGCTGCCACCGCCGACTTCGTTCGGGCGCGTGAAAGCGCGCCGAAAACATCCGCCGCGCTGCGTAAGGCGCTCGAACAACTCGAATCCAGGGCCGCGCAGAAACTTCCCGATTCGTTGACGCGCAGGGCCTTGCCGGTGCTCGAGCAGCAGTTACTCAGCGAAAAAGCCGATCTGACCGGGCTGACGACTGCGCTGGCGGAGCTGGAAGCCCAGCTGGAAAACCAGTCGCAACGCGCGCAGCAGGCGCGTGACCGTCTCACCGAAGTGAAAAAGTATCAGCCCGCAATCGCCGACGCGTTACAACTGCCGCTTGCCGAGAACCAGCCGCAACGTTTGACCGAGGCGCAGCGCTGGGCGCTGGAACTCGAAGCCCGGGCGCTGGCCGGCGAAATCGAGATGCTCGAGCAGGAATTGCTGAGCCAGCCGATGCGCGTCGAGTTACTCGGGGCTCAGCGCGACAAGGCGACGCTGGAATTGAGCCGGCAGCGCTATTATGTCGAGCTGCTGGAGGCGCTGGTGGTCGCGCGCCGCCTGCGCGAAGCCGAAAGCACCAGGGAAGAAACCAAGGAGACGGAACGCCTGGCTTTCGGCAAACATGAGCTGGTGCAGGAATTTGCGCAACGGAACACGCAGCTCGGGGAAGAGTTGAATGCGCTGGCCGCGGAACTCGAACGAGTAACCCGGGAAGAAAATGCCGCCGCCGCCCAGGCCAAGCTCGTCGGCGATAATTTTCGCCTGGCGCGGCAGAAGCTGGAGATTGCCGGATTGAGCGAGGCGCTCGGGCAGATGCTGCTCGAACAGCGTCGCGGATTGCCCGATGCCGGGGATTTCAAGGCCGCCGAAGCGCGTCGCCGACAGCGGGTTATCGATTCCAGCCTGCGTCAGATCCGCAATCAACAGGAACGCGCCCGCATGCGCGATATCAACGTTTACGTCGATGACCTGATGGCGTCGCTGTCGGAGACCTGGCGCGGGCTGTTGCGCGAGGAGATTCTACAGTTCGCCGAGTTGCGGCGCGAGCTGCTGGATAAGGCGATCGCGGCCGACGATACCTACCTGCAGGCGCTCGGTGAACTCGACTTCGCGCAGCGCCAGCTGTCGGAGGCGGTAATCGCCTATAACGACTTTCTCGATGAACGCCTGCTGTGGGTTCGCACCGGCAAGCTGCCGTCCTGGGAGACGCTGGGTTCGATCTCGCAAAGCATCGCTATCTTTGTCTCGCCGAGCCACTGGCTGGAACTGGGCCGGGCATTGATACTGCCGGGCTCGTTTCCCTGGGTGCTGTTGCTGGGGCTGGCGCTGTTCGCTTTCCTGGTGAAAAATAGCCGCGCGTTGCGCGCTTCGCTCAAGCGGAGTGGGCGCAATGTCGGCCAGCTGCGGCACGATCGCTATGTCGCCTCGCTCAGGGCGCTGACCCTGACGCTGGTGCTGGCCTTGCCCTGGCCCATCCTGTTTACCGCACTGGGGTTACACCTGCAGTTCGTGCAGAGTATCGATGCGCTCGATATCGAGACCCACCTCAAGCAGTCTGCCGTCTGGACCGGGCAGTTCGTGCCCGCGATCGGCGCCGCGTTCTCCGGGATTGCGCTGTATTTCTTTTACTTCGTCGCGTTTCGGATTTTCTGTGAACCGAGGGGGCTTGCGGTCGCGCATTTTGGATGGAGCCCGCAAATAGCGGAAAAGCTGCGCCATCAAACCCGTCGGCTAATGTCGGTGTTCCTGCCCACGGCATTTCTGCTGATCGCATCGGTATCCTATGATCCCGCGGCATTGGCCGGTGGCCTGAGCCGGCTGCTTTTTGTTATCGTCCTGGTGGCGTTGGCCTGGTTCTTCGGTCGCATACTTACTCCGGCCAACGGCGCGTTGCGAGAATTCTACAGCGCCAATCGGGGTAACCCGATTACCTGGTTTCGCTACCTGTGGCTGGTGCTGGGATTGACCTTGCCGGTCCTGCTCGGGGTGCTTGCAGCGGTGGGATATGTCTATACCGCCGCGCAGTTCGGTGCGCGCCTGATCGATACGCTATGGTTGATTGTCGCGCTTATATTGATCCATCAGCTGGTAGTGCGCTGGGTGTTATTGACCGAGCGCCGACTGGCGTTCAAGGATGCGCTGGAAAGGCGTCGGGCGCAGCGCGCGGCGAAGGACGGCGAGGGCGCTGCCGGCGAGGTCGACCCCTTGCAGCCCGATGAGCCCGTAATCGACTACGGGGCGCTGAGCGAGGATACCACCAAGTTGATTAATACCGCATTGGTGCTGGTCGCGGCCGTTGGCCTGTGGGTAATCTGGTCCGAAGTGCTGCCGGCCTTCGGCATTCTCGACGAAGTCTCGCTGTGGCAACGCAGCACGCTGGTTGACGGCGTGGAGCAGCTGGTGCCGGTTACCTTAAAAGACGTTATTCTCGGCCTGCTCGCGATCCTGATTATCTTCGCCGGTGCGCGCCGCCTGCCGGCGCTGCTCGAGATCGTGCTGCTGGCGCGCCTCAATATCACCGCCGGCAGCCGTTACGCGATCACGACGCTGACGCAGTACGCGATTGTCGCCATCGGCGTGGTGCTGGTGTTCAACCTGCTCGGCGGCAAATGGTCCGAGATCCAGTGGTTGATCGCGGCGCTGGGCGTTGGTATCGGTTTCGGCCTGCAGGAGATCGTGGCTAACTTTATCAGCGGTTTGATTTTGCTATTCGAGCGTCCGATCCGGATCGGCGACGTGGTCACGGTAGGCGACACCGATGGGGTCGTGACCAAGATTCGCATCCGCTCCACCACGATTCGTGGCTGGGACCAGAAGGAGTTGCTGGTACCCAACAAGGAATTCATCACCGGCCGACTACTGAACTGGACGCTGACGGATCCGGTGACGCGGATCGTGATTCCGGTCGGTATCGCCTACGGCAGCGATGTTGCGCGCGCGATCCAGCTGGTTCAGGCAGCGGCTGACGAACATGAGCGCGTGCTCGACGATCCGCCGACCATGGTCGCGTTCGACAGCTTCGGCGATAGCTCGCTGGTGATTGTGTTGCGCTGTTTTATCGGCTCGATGGACTACTGGCGACAAACCATGAGCGAGCTGCACCTGGCCATCAATAATAAATTCAACGAGGCCGGAATCGTCATCGCCTTCCCGCAGCGCGACATTCACCTGGATACCTCGCAGCCGCTCGATGTGCGTATTCACAAGGTGCAAACCGTCAGCGAATAATTCTGCAAAGCAGCCCCGGGTAATTCATACGGTTCAACCGGCGGCGACCCGGTTACGACCTTCGTTTTTTGCCTGGTAAAGATTCCGGTCCGCGCTGCCGATCAGAATTTCTTCGTTGTCGTTGCTGTCGCCAAAACTGGCCAGGCCAATGCTGACGGTCAGCTGCAGTTCGGGTTTCTGGATTCCTTCATAGTCCCGCAGAAAGCCATGTGCCTCGATACGCGCACGCAGGCGCTCCGCCAGCAATGCCGCCTCGGCCGGGCCGGTGTTAGGTGTGATAATGAGAAACTCTTCACCGCCATAGCGCGACAGGATGTCGGAATCGCGCAGTTGTCCATTCACCAGGGCACTGATTTCGATCAGCACCTGGTCGCCGGCCTGGTGGCCATGCTCATCGTTAACCCGCTTGAAATGGTCGAGATCGAATAACAAAACCGAGAGCTGGAAACTATATCTTCGTGCTTTCGATATTTCTTCGGCGAGGCGTTGCTCCATGAAGCGGCGGTTGTATATGCCGGTCAATGGGTCGGTGAAAGTCTCGTGCTCGAGATCGCTTATACGCATCACGTCGAGGGTGGTTTGCAGTGCGATAAAGGTCGAAAACCAGACGAAACAGGCGCCGAAAAAGAAAATGCCGGGTACGATCAAATCGATTATGGCAATCTGCTGATTCCAGAAAATCACGATGTAACCCAGGTAGCCGACCACAAATAAGGCGATCAGGCCAGCCATCGCGTACCAGCTTTTGCGGGATCGACCCGCCGGAAGTCGCCGGATAATTTTTCTGACGACCACCAGCGATACGATCAAAATGACGATCCCGACCAGCACCAGGCTGTGTGATACGATCGATAGCAATGTAAACCCCTGTCTAGCGTTCAGCGATGAGAAGCTAACATTCAGAGCATAGCCGATATGGATTCGGGGGCTAAGAAAATTTTAATGTGAAATTAATCGCGCCTGGCCCGCTTCGCAAGACTGCTTCTGTATCTGGCCTTGTACAGAGGCACACCTGGAGTGCATGATTTATCGAAGAGCTCGGTAACGATTAACTCAGTACAATCGCGTTAGACCTGGCACAACGCCTGCATCGAGAGCATCCGGAATCAAGCTTGCCTTGATCGATTAATCGGCATCGACCCTTTGATGGATAATTAGATAGTTCTTGTCGCCAGCCTCAGGGGTAAAGTTTTTCGAGCCACTTGTCCCAGGCCGCGACCCGTTCGGCGATCAGCGCGTAACCGTCGTCGCCCGGATGCACCTTGTCACCTGCCACCAGCGCAGCCTGGAACCGTGGATTGTTCAGGAAATCGGGGAACAGTTGCAGGTAGTCGACGCCGATGTCTGCGGCCAGCGCCGCGTAAGCCGCGTCGTAACGTTCGATATCCTTATTGCGCATATCCCAGCATGCATACTCGGTTTGCATCGGGTTGACTGATTCATCCAGCGGCGTGGGCCCGATCCACAACACTTCCGAAACCGATTTTGCCGCGCTCATGATGTGGCTTGCCGCTGCGACCGAGGTCGCGAGATCAACCTGGAAACTGCCGCCATCGGCTTTGGCGGCATCGTTGAAGCCGAAGGCGAACACTAGCAGGCCCGGCGAATTACGGCTGCGAACCTCGGCTTCCGCCCGCCAGCGGGTCTCGATGTCGCGCGAAGTATCGCCATTAACCCCGAGGTTGTAGGCGGCGACGTGGTACTCGCCGTGTTTCAGTCCGCGACAGAGTCGTCCCGGCCAGCCTAGCCCCTGGCTATCGTTGTAGCCCAGGGTAATGCTGTCGCCGAAGCAGAAAATCCGTTCAAATTTCATCGGTTGCCCGTGTCAGTAGAACTATGTCAGGATTGTAAAAGGGGAGCGGATCGATTGACAGCGATTGACGCGGCCTGGCGCCGACGCGGTTACTGATCCAGGTCATTGTGGCAGCAGCATACTCTCGGTAAAGTGACTGAAGTCGCCGGGAGGGCGAACTTTTTGGGACTCTAGCTAACTAAAGGTTATGAAAACTATACTACTCGTTTTAACGCTTGCGCTGCTTGCGGGCTGCGCCAGCAAGCCGCCGGCGGCGATCAGTAAGATCCCGCACGATAACCCGACGCTCACCAGGGTGCGACTGGACATCGATCGATTTATCGGTTCCGAGGTGCGCTGGGGTGGGGTGATTAGCAAGGTCGAGAACAAGGCCGACAGTACCTGGATCGAAATCGTGCGGCGCGAGCTGCACAACAACGGCAGGCCGGTATCCAGTGGCAAGAGCGACGGACGTTTCATTGCCAGTTTCGAGAAATTTGCCGACCCGCTGGTTTATGTGGAGGGACGGCCGTTAACCGTGGTTGGAACAATCGTGTCCAGGACCAGCCGGCCGATAGGCGAATATGATTACATATTCCCGGTCGTGTCGGTCGAAGGTTCGTTTCTATGGAAGAAGCAGGATTCGGTTCCCGCATACGCTTATCCACCGCCGTACTGGTATTACGATCCCTGGTTTTATAATCCCTGGCCGTACCGCCCCCATCGACACTATCACTGATCGGCCTTCGGGCTGGGCTATCGAAGTAAACCACGGCTATACCAGGGGCGGCTAGGCGAGACCATATCAGCGCGCCCTATGCACGGCAGGTGCAGGCCGCCCAGATCGTCGAGCACGACCGCGGGATGCGACTGTTCGCCGGCGCCGCCTGCTATCTCCGGGCTGAAATCCTGGTTCCATTCTTCGTCTTCGTAATAGTCGGAGAAGCGCCGTTAACGGGATTATCCTACTAAATGTTCACTTCAGGAGACTGTAGATTTATAGTTTGACCCTGATCATCATGGCGTAACTGGCTAGCGTGTATTTTAGCAGGGTAAAGAAATGGGAGAATTTCGGTGATGAAAAAAGTCCTGTTCGTATGTGTCGAGAATTCCTGTCGCAGCCAGATGGCGGAGGCATTCGGCAAGATTCATGGCGCGGGGGTCATCGAATCCTATTCGAGTGGTTCGCGCCCATCCGGCGTGGTAAACGCAAAAGCCATTGCCACCATGGAAGATATCGGATACGACCTGACGACGCATAGCTCCAAATCGCTGGAAGACATTCCCCGGGTCGAATTCGACTATGTCGTCACCATGGGTTGCGGTGACGAATGCCCCTATGTTCGCGCCAAAAGACGCGAGGATTGGCAGATCCCGGATCCCAAGCATATGCAGCCGGCGGAGTTTCGACAGGTTCGTAATGCGATCGGGGAAAAGGTCATTGGGCTTATTGCGGAAATTAAGGACGCCTGACGAAGCCACCCATATGACGCGGCAGAATCGCCTGCGCTGAACGCTCACCGGGAACGTCGATTCTGGCCGGCATGGCTGTGACGCCAGGCGTTATTTGATGACTAAATGGCCAGCGTGTAAGTCAGGATGCCGTCTTCGATTTTCGATTCGAGCGGCAGACCGGTGTGATGCAACAGGTTCGTCATGCGCGCGTTTTGCGGCAGCACCGAGGCGTCGAGATGCTGGACTCCGAGCTCACGCGCGCAGTGAATGAGCTGTCGCAACAACAGCTTGCCGATTCCCTGGCCATGCATTTTGTCGCTCACCGTTATCGCGAACTCGGAATGATCGGGATTTTCCTGGTTGCGCACGAATCGGCCCACGCCGACGGGGTGAAGTCGTGATTCGCATTCCAGTTCGGCTACCAGCGCAACGTGCATCGAAAAATCCACTTCGGTGAAATAGGTCAATTCCTTCGGCGTGAGGTCCTGTTTCACATTGAAAAATCGCTCACGCACCGAAGCAGCGCTCAGCTTGTGAAATTCCTCCTGCAGCTTTTCCCGATCGTCGGGTCTGATCGCGCGAATATGAACGATGCGTCCGTCCGGCAACGTTTCCCGGGCGTGGTATGATGAGGAGATTCTGTGCATGGACGGAATTTTAGTTCATTTTATGTTGCGCTGCAACATAATCGGTTTTGCCCCGAATCACCCTGCTCATGGTGCCCGCGTGGCAGGTTACGAACGGTAGTTGCGTTTTAAACCGGGAGTCGCTGTTTCTGGTTCGAATCCTGGGACTAGCGAAATTTGTGGCAACCGACGCAGCTACCCGACAACCGGCCCAGCGCGAAGTAATTCGGCGGGTCGGCGCTGGCATTGCGTATCGCGGTGTAGACGTCGTTTTTGAATTGATCGATATGATCGTCGATGACCAGGTGATTGGTCCTGATGCTGCCGGAGCCAAGCGTGCTTGTGCCGGCTTCGATTTTAGACAGGATGGCGATGATTTGTTGTTGCTGCTCGCTGCTGACGGTCGAGTCATCCATCATAATCTGGTCGAGTTGGCGCAGGTAGAGACTGAATAACGCCATCTGGGTTTTAATTTGTTTTTGCTCGAGGTAAACAAAATCGCTGGGATAGGTCGCTTTGCGAACTTGAGCACAGCCGAGGAACAGGCCAGCGCAAAGCAGCGAGAGTAAAATCAGCTGCAACGTTGTTTTGCCGGACACAAGGCCATGTCTGCCTGCTGCTGGATTCGAGTGGTCGTTTTTCATAATGGTACCGATAGCATCAAGGTTGTCAGATCAGATCGGCTAACCGCCTGCCGACTGCGCTTCATAGATCGCTTCAAACAAATGCAGTAAATCACCGCGGACGGAACAGGGCATTGACCTGAATCATGATCCCGTGCATCCGAATACAGTACTCGAGGCTGCCGAATCGGTATAGACGTTTGCTATCCGCAATTCCGGGAGGGGATTCAGGCTCGGCCCTGTGCTTCGCAGCGCTTGAAAAATGCCTGCTGTGAATAGCCGGCGTACTGGACAGGCTGCTCCGGGCGTGATTCCATAACGCGGCATAAACTAACGCTGTCGCGGTAGACGCCATGAAAAGTCCTGAATTTCCTGAAGGGGAGCGCGGTGCGTTCAGTGCCGAAGCAGTTTCGTCACCCACCCTGCCATCGCGCTACTATCACGATCCGCAGATATATCTGCAGGAACAGCGCTCGATTTTTCATAAAAGCTGGTGTTACGTCGGCCACGTCAGCCAGTTTTCGGCGCCGGGCGACTATCGGGTCGAACGGGTCGCCGAGCAGTGTATTTTTCTGCTGTCTGACCAGAATTCGGAAATCAGGGCATTCTTCAACGTTTGCCAGCACCGTGGGCACGAGCTGCTGAGCGGCGACGGCAGGCGTAAAAACCGTATCGTCTGCCCTTACCATGCCTGGTCATACGGCCTCGACGGCAAATTGATTCAGGCGCCGCATACCGATCAGCTGCAGGATTTTGACCTGGCGGAATTCGCGCTGAAACCGGTACGGCTGGCCAACTGCGCCGGATTGTTGTTCGCCAACCTGGACGGCAACGCGGATGATTTCGCAACCGAGTACCCGGGCCTTGCACAGACACTGACCGATAGCCTGCCCGCGGTTGAAAGTTTTGCCATTGCTTACCAGTTCGATTACGACATCGAGGCCAACTGGAAAATTGTCGTCGACAATTTTTCCGAGGGCTACCACATTCCGGTTGCCCATCGAAAACTGGCTCAGGTGCTGGATAGCGGTTCCGGCAGCTGCGCCCGCCAGGAACGGCGTTACGCTTTTTTCGGGTCGCGTTCAAAGGCTGGCTATGAAGGTCTCGATCTCGAGCCGGGGTTGCCTTACCGCTCATGGACGCTGTGGCCGAATACCTGCATGCTGAGCCTGCCGGGCTGCGCCAACCTGGTCGTGATCCGCATGGCCGGGAATGGTCCGGATCGTTGCCTCGAACACGTCGACCTGTTAGCGGAGAAGGGCGGAGTATCGCCCGCGCTGGAAGCCCTGAAGCAATTATTCGCCGATCAATTCAACGCCGAGGATATCGCCATCGTCGAGAGCGTCCATCGCGGCCTCAAATCGCTTGGCTACGATCAGGGTCGCTACGTCGTCGATGCAGCCGATGCCTGGTATTCCGAATCCGGGTTGCACCGCTTTCACCGGCTGATCCTGGAAGCGCTGGAACACTGACAGCAGCAGTCGCGCAGCGCCTGAGCGACGCTGCCGCAGGCGGCCCAGGTTGCCGTCTCTCGCCTTGCCTGTGTAAATTTTCGGTAAACATCGAGCGCGAATGTTTACCAGTCCGTGTCTAACTTCCCGGCGGCCTGAGGTCTAGGCTTTCTCCTGAACCCACGAATTTCATCAACTCAAGTTTCA
The DNA here is from genome assembly GCA_947259305.1 of uncultured Gammaproteobacteria bacterium. GTDB lineage: Bacteria > Pseudomonadota > Gammaproteobacteria. The sequence continues at coordinate 12,195 of CAMYML010000010.1, forward strand.
GGAGACGATCATGCAAGTTAAACCAACACCCAATAATCAATCTCGAGTTACTTTCCCCCGCGCTCTGTTAAGTGCAGCAATCCTGGCGGCGCTGCTGACGCCGGTAACGGAATCCGCACTGGCCAGCCGGGTGATCGAAAACTCGAACCAGCCGGTGACGCTGCAATTGGCAATGCAGGGCAATCCGGTTATTACAAACGAAGACATCGAGGCGCCCAGGATCCAGCTGGCGATAGTGCTCGATACCAGCAACAGCATGGACGGTCTGATCGACCAGACGCGCAACCAGCTGTGGCAGGTAGTCAACCAGTTTTCCGCGGCGCGACAAAATGGGATCACCCCGATCCTCGAGATCGCGCTATTCGAATATGGTAACGACGGCAATGCCGCCAACGCGGGCTATGTGCGCATGCTCAACGGTTTTACGCGCGAACTGGATGCGGTGTCGGCGGGCCTGTTTTCGCTGGCCACCAACGGCGGCAGCGAATATTGCGGATTTGCCATCGAATCGGTAGTCAACGGTTTGCAATGGAGTCAGTCGGAGAGCGACATCAAGACCATTTTTATCGCCGGTAACGAGTCTTTCGCGCAGGGGCCAGTCAACTATCGGGAAGCCGTCAGGCTGGCGGGCCAGCACGGTATCTCGATCAACACCATTCACGCCGGCAGTCACGCGGAGGGCATCAGGGATCAATGGCAATCCGGTGCGCTGCTCGCGGGCGGCGACTATATGAGTATCGACGCCAATCAGCGGGTGGTGCACATCGTGGCCCCGCAGGACGACAGGATTGCCGAACTCAACGCCCGCCTGAACCAGACCTACGTTCCCTACGGCGACGCGGGTGCCGCAAGCGCGGATCGGCAAATGGAACAGGATGCGCTCAGCAGCGGAATTTCCGCGGGCCTGTTGGCGAAAAGGGCGAAGTCCAAGGCGTCCGCCTTTTATAACAACGCCAACTGGGACCTGGTCGACGCGCTCGAGGCAGGCAAGGTCGACGCCGAGGAGCTGGTGCTGATGGAAGACGAAAAGCTGCCCGAACCCATGCTGGGCATGTCGGCGCAGGAGAAACTGGACTACGTGCAGGCACAGACGACAGAGCGCAAACGCATCAAACAGGAGATCTCCGAGCTGAGCGAGTCAAGAGCCGCCTATGTCGCCGAAAAGAAGCGTGCGCAGGTTGTCGCGGCGCCGAGCATGAGCGATGCCCTGAGCAACGCGATCAGGAAGCAGGCGCAGCAAAAGAATTTTGCCTTCGACGAATAGCCCGCGAAACAGGGGCGTTGCAATAAAGGGAAGAGAGGTGAGGCCTCTTTTCCCTTTTTTACGACACTAAGCCTGTCTCCACGGCAGGTGGTGGCCCGCTCGCATTAGCTGAGCGTCGAGCGTATTTGGAAAACTTATAGCTAGGCATGAAAATCAACTAAGTATTTGATTATTGATGCATATCAATTACATCGGTGGCTCACGATTTAAACTGTCGGGCAATTAATAACAACCAGAGGTAATTATGAAAAAGCAAGTTTTAGCTTTAATGGGCATTTTCGTGCTGCTGGTCGCGGGCATGGCGACGACGGTGTCGGCCAAGGAAAGAGTCGTATTCAGCGGCGGTCCCGCCGGCGGCACCTTCCAGGTGGTGGCCAACGCGATGCAGGTTTTCAAGCCAATGAAGGCCTCCAAGGACTTCCGCGTTCGGGCCCAGTCGTCTGCCGGCTCGGTCGAAAACCTGCGCAAGGTGAATTCGGGCAAGGCGCAAATGGGCGTGGTTTATTCGGGCCACGTTTATCTCGGTCGCAACGGCAAGATGAAGAACGATCCCAAAAAGTATGAGGACGTCCTGGCGGTGGGCTGGCTTTACGGCGCCCCCGCGCAGCTGATCGTGCGTAAAGATTCGAATATCAAGAGCACCAGGGACCTGGTGGGCAAGAAAGTCGGTGTCGGCAACGCCGGATCCGGCGCGTTTGCCAATTGCGAGCTGTTTTTCACCCATATGGGCATCTGGGACAAGATCGAGCGCAACGCCATGGGCTATAACGACGCGGCGCAGGCTTTTGGTAACAATCAGCTCGATGCCTTCTGGCTGTTTACCGCCTTCCCGAGCGGTGCGGTCATAATGGCGGCGCAGACCAACGATATCGAAATGGTAAACCTGGGCCAGGACGCTGAAAGCAGCGGTTTTTATGATCAATACCCGTATTTTTCGAAGATTTCGGTGCCGGCCGGCACCTATCGCGGCGTCGATTACGAGAGCCCCTCCTTCCAGGACTCGGCACTGTGGGTAGCCAATTCGAAAGTTACCGATGACACCGTCTACAAGATGCTGTCGATGATCTATACCGAGGAAGGCCTGGCGCACATGAAGGAACAGAAGAAGACCTTCAATAAAATGAGCCTCGATACCGGCGCCCAGGGTGTGGTCACTCCCTGGCATCCGGGCGCGGTCAAGTTCTGGAAAGAGAAAGGCATGATGTAACAACCGGACGGGGCAGGACCTCCTGCCCCTCTCCCGGGACCGGTAAATCTCGATGCTGCGGCCTGGCAGCGTCGATAATAATAACTAACGCGGAGGGGGAACGCGTGCGAGTCGAAGAGATGAACAAGGTCGAACAGATAATGTTCGACGTCATGGCGCTGGGCCTGGTGCTGTTTTATTCCTACTCGGCGGTCATTTCACCCGCCGCCACCCAGTACCACCGCGGGATTTACGTGGTTGCGACCTATATGCTGGTGTTCCTGGTCTACCGCCTGAAAGGGCCGATCGGCCGCGTCATCGACTATGTCCTCATCCTGGCCTCGGTTCTGGCCCTGGGTTACTGGGTGGTCAATTTCGAAGTCATCAACTATCGCGCCGGGGCGGAGACCGAACTGGACAAGTGGATCGCCATGGTCGGCGTGCTGGTCGGTATCGAGGTGGCGCGTCGGGTGGTCGGTATGGCCTTCGTCATTATCGGCACGATCATGCTGCTCTTCGGCGTGTTCGGCGAGTATGCGCCCGAGCTGATCTCGCACGCTGGCGACACCTTCCCGGATTTGTGCACCAGCATCTTCTACAAGAGCGACGGCGTATTCGGCATCATGGCCAACGTCCTCGCGACGTATATTATCCTGTTCGTGTTTTTCGGCGCGTTTCTCGAAAAATGCGGCGCGCAGCGATTCTTTATCGATTATCCGCTGGCCGCGGTCGGCCACAAGATCGGCGGTCCGGGCAAGGTAGCGGTTATTGCCAGCGGGCTGTTCGGATCCATCTCGGGCAGCGCGATCGCCAACACGGTATCCACCGGTGCCTTCACCATTCCGATGATGAAGAAGGCCGGCTTCCAGCCGCACGTGGCCGGCGGCATCGAACCGGCCGCGTCGATCGGCGGGATGTTCATGCCGCCGATCATGGGCGCGGGCGGTTTCATCATGGCGGAGATGACCGGCGTACCTTATTCGCAGATCATGCTGGTGGCGATTTTCCCGGCCTTCATGTATTTCTTCAGCGTCTTCATGATGGTTCATTACTATGCCAAGAAACACAATATCGTCGGCGAAAAAAGTGAGAGAAAAGCCATGGATATCCTGAAGACGGAATGGTTTTACGTGCTGCCGCTGGTCGCGATCACGATCCTGATGCTGATGGGTTATTCACCCGGTTTTTCCGCGATAGTCGGCATGGTGACCTGTATCGCGGTCAGCTGGTTGCGCAAGGAGACCCGCATCGACCTCAGGGGTTTCGTTTCCGCCTCGCGTGCCGGCGCCGAGGCGAGCCTGAAGATCGGCGCAACCGTTGGCGTGATTGGCATCATCATCGGCGTGCTGACCTACAGCGGGCTGATCCTGACCTTTGCCGATATCGTCATCGAGCTCGCCGACGGCAAGCTTTACCTGACGATCCTGTTTATTGCGCTGGCCTCCCTGATCCTCGGCATGGGCGTGCCCGTTACGGCCGCTTACCTGATCACGGCAGTGGTCGCGGTGCCGGCCCTGACGCATCTTGGCGTCAACCTAATCGCCGCGCACATGATCGTTTACTGGCTATCACAGGATTCCAACATCACGCCGCCGGTCTGTATCGCGGCTTTCGCCGGCGCCACCATCGCCAAGGCCAACATGTGGGCGACTTCGTGGGTTGCATTCAAGATGGCCAAGTTCCTGTACCTGGCGCCATTCCTGTTTGGCTACGTTCCGGGATTTTCGCTAAACGGCACCGGCACCGATATCCTGATTACCTTCGTGCTGATATTTTTTGGCACCTGGCTTTACAGCTGGTTGCTGAGCGGCATCTGGCTGCAATGGTTCAAAAAGGACAGCAAAGTTGCCGAGTAATCCGAGACATTGGTAAAAAACGGAAAGTCAGGGCGCCACGTTTACCCGTGGCGCCCTGGAGTCAACTAGACGACGTAGTCGAGTTTTGTCGTCAGGTCGAGCTGCCTTTCATTGTGGTAATTCAGTTTTCGCACCAGGTCGCAGCCAATGATTGCGATGAATTTTTCGTAGGCTTTCAAGTTTTTAAGCCTGAGCTTTTCCAGATCGTCGTGGGTCCAGTAGGCGCACTGCACAAAATTTTCCGCATAGGCGTTCGCAGTGGCGCGTTCCTTGCTCAGGAAACTCATTTCGCCAATGAAATCACCCGCTTTCAGCGTGGCGATGGTTACGTCATTTTTGACAATGTTGACTGTGCCTCTGAGCACGATAAACAGTCTGTCCGGCACCTCGGATTCGTCAATAATGTTCTTGTCCTGAAAAATGCAGAAGCCATTACTGGTGATCAGCTTTTTGAATTCGCGGGTGGACAGGGTTGAAAAGTACCTGTGATAAATTTTTTTTGTTTCGTCGGGTAAGTTGATGGTAATCTTATCGAGCAGTAACAGCGTGATGTGGAACAGATTGATAGCGAGATAAGCGGCATTCCAGCCAATCATCGAACTTATGCCCAGACTGACTCCGGAAACAATGTAGGTGATGGCGGCGCATACCAGGAAGATGCGTAACCAGAGGATGCTGCGTAATAAATAGGCCGCACAGCTAAAGATCGCGGCAATACTGTAAAAGTATTCGCCTGACAGATTGAGTAAATTCCCTTCCATAAGACAGATTCCCGTTTATTTTTAGTTTTAGATTGGCCGGCTATGATATTACCTCGGAATAAGTAGTTCAAACCTTGATAATAAACAGGTGCCAGGCTACCCCATATCGAGAGGGATATTCGGAATTCACCGGTAACGGCAATCCGCCTGAGATCTCAGCTTAAATGTCTGGACGCTTATGTGCCCAGGGCATGGCCTTCTCGATGGCGGCGGCAATTCTTAGAGCCAGTGGGTCGTCCCAGCGGCGAGCCACGATCTGGGTAGCCGTGGGCAATCCATCGCTAAAGCCCGATGGGACCGACAGTGCGGGGCAGGGCGCCATATAGTTGAAGGCTCCGGTCATATCCATGCACTCGAGCAAGCCATCATCATTGGTTCCTGCGAAATCCTGGTCGCGCATTTCCACCGGGGGCGCAACGATTGCGGTCGTTGGGCAGAGCAGGGCATGGTGCTGCTCGAGAACCGCGCCCAGTTTGTGCCAGTAACGGGTCCGCTCGAACTCCCATTTGCGCGCCGTCACGGCGTCGATGTTCCGCCCCAGTTCAATCCACTTCACCAGGCCTGCGCTCATGCGTTCGCGATTTTCATCGAGCGGGACGTCGGTGAGGTTGTCATAAGCGGCCGCCATGAAAATCCCCCAGCTGCCATTCCACATATCGACGATCCTGCTGTCCCAGCCCAGATCGACTTCCTCGATTGTCGCGCCGGCATCGCTGAGGGCATCTGCCGTCGCGCGGAGGTTGGCTTCGACGCCGGGATCGACGGCGCAAAACCCGAGCGTAACGTCTAGCGCGAATTTCATGCCCTTGGCATCGGCGGGAAGCGGATGCTCGAGCTGGCAGCGTGGCAGGGATTGAATATCGGACGGGTGTTCGCCCTGTACGACGTTTAGAAAAAGTGCGACGTCGTCGACCGTGCGTGCCAGCGGGCCGAAATGGGAAATGTTGCAATAGGCGGTGTCGATGATATCCATCGGAATTCGGCCGAGCGACGGCTTGAGTCCAACGATACCGCAGAGCGCGGCCGGGATGCGCACGCTGCCGCCCATATCGGTACCCTCGGCCATCGGGACACAACCCGCCGCGACCGCGGCGCCCGATCCACCGGACGAACCGCCGGGGGTTCGCGCGCGGTTCCAGGGATTGCGAGTGATGCCCCATAACGGAGAGTCGGTAAAGCCCGAGGTGGCGAATTCCGGTGTTGTTGTCTTGCCGACCATGATGGCGCCGGCAGCCTCCAGTCGTTCGACGATTACCGGGTTCCAGTCGGGCACCCAGTCCTGCAGCAGGCGCGAACCGCGGGTTGTCACCTTGCCCCGGGTGGGCGTGAAGTCCTTGATCGCAATTGGAATGCCCTCGAGCGGGCGCGCCTGGCCCGCGATCAGTCGCTGTTCGGCAGTCTTTGCCTGTTGCAGGGCTTCCTCGGGAAAGGTGAAACAGAAACAATTGAGGGTTTCGTTTACTTCTTCGATGCGCGCCAGGGAATTCTGCACGACTTCGACGGGTGAAATCTCCCTGGCGAGATACCGGCGAATTAACTCGGTCGCGGGCGTATAACAAAGATCGGGATCAGCCATGCAAAACTCGACTCGCGGTGAAAATTCGAGTCATTATTCTAGTCGCTTGTGCGCGGCGTTGACATACACTAATTGGGTCGTTGCTGGAATAATATCCGTGGCATATTGCATGATGGTCGCTGGCACAGGACCGTGAGGGACCCGGTCTATTTTATCCGGCTTGCCAGAAATCCGGATACAGATAAGTAACGACCAGGGCTGCAGCAAGTAACAATAACCCGCCGGCCAGAAACCAGATGATGCGGCGATGGCGTTTTTTACGCGCGAGCGCGGCCTCGGGCAGCTTCCCCTTGAGCGCTTCGAGTCGGACTATGACTTTGTCGAATCGATCCTGGTAATTTGCGGAATCGGATTCCAGCATATCTCGCAGCAGTGCCTGTAAACGGCTGTCGAGATTGTCGAAATCAGGGCAGGATTGTATGCGCCGATGGGCGAACCTGAGTGGCTCGCCGGTAAGCATGTGGTGAAAAATAGCGCCCATGGAATAAATGTCCCGTTCTATCGATGCGCCGGCCTTTAGCGCAGGCTGGTACCAGTCTTTACGGTCAGTGCGATAATGCTCCTCGAATCCAAAGTCGCTGATGCGGATTCTTTCCTTTTTGTCGAACAGAATATTACTGGGGCGCAAATTTCCGTGCAGGATGTCATTTTCGTGCGCGGCCTGCATGCCGCGGCATAGCTGCAGCGCGGTATTAACGAAGCGATCGCCGGTGTAGGGCCTGGAGAGGCGATCCTGGAGGCTGCCGCCGGCCAGGTGGCGCATGACCACGATGAATGCATTATCGTTTTGCGAGGTGCCTAGCACTTCGATCAGGTTTTGATGCTTGATGCCGGTCAACAGCCGCGCCTCGCGTAATCCGGCTTCGGACCTGTGGCGTTTCTTGATGACCATTAACCGGTTACGTAACTTATCCTCGAACAGGTAAGCCGCCCCATGTTGGTTGCGTTCGATTACATCGAGTAATACGAAATTATCGATTGCCTTGCCAACCAGGGCACTGGCTTCCTGTTTCTGGGTTTCGGCCAGGTGCGCGCCCTGCAAAAGGCGTAACAGACGCAGCCTGATTTCTTCAGCGGAAGCGGGACGGCGAGCAGGCTCGATCTCCAGGCATTGTTGAATCAGCGCGGCCAGTTTCGGTTGCAGCGAAGCCAGCGGTGCCTGCCAGTTTTTGATGTCGTCGACATGTTTTATACCAACGAACAGCTGGTACATGACGGCACCCAGCGAGTAAATGTCACTCAACTGGCTGACTGAATCGGGTGCGGTGAATTGCTCCGGGGACATAAAGTCGGGCGTGCCCAGGACTTCCCTGCCATCAGGATTGCCCCTGGCGTTCAACCAGGCGATCCCGAAGTCCAGGATTCTGAGGTGACCCTCGCCGTCGATTAGCAGATTCGCGGGTTTGATGTCGCGATGGATGACGCCGTTCTTGTGGGCATAGGCAAGGCCGCTGCAGATTTGCATCGACAGCATTACCCTGGCCAGGGGCGTCATCGTGGTTTGCTGTACCCTCTCGGCCAGAGTCTCGCCCTCGACGTATTCCATGACGAAATAAGGCCTGCCACCGGAACTGAAGCCGCGGTCGATGATATGAATAATGTTCGGGTGGTTGAGCTGGGCGATAACCAGTGATTCCTGGTCGAACAGCTCCTGCGCCTTGTGGTCCCAGAGATGTTCGGCGGATAAGAACTTTATCGCAACCGTACGGTTCAACGAGGACTGCTGCCCGCGGTAAATGGTTGCCATACCACCGCGGCCGATCTGGGTGAGGTCTGTGTAACCTTCCAATTGCATGTTTTCTGACATAAGAGAGCGAACCGCGAACCTGTTAGCGACTGTACTATCTATTTCGGGTGGGAGCTCGAAACCTTTAAGCATAAATCGCTACAGTTGGCTGACAGCCGGGCCAGGTTTTCAAATTTTTCCGAATGTGGTGTCAATTAAAAATGAACCCATATGTTGGGCTATTTATATATCCATGAATAATGAAAAGGATTAAGAGAACCATGAAAACCTCCCTGTACTGCATTAGTTTGCTGGTAATTACGCTCATCGCCGGTTGTGCCGGCTCGCGTCATGCCAACCCCGTCATCGACCCGGCCGGCGTCGATATGGGGCAATACCAAAATGACCTGGCGGCCTGTGAACAGATTGCGCAACAGGTGCAACAAAAAGCCGGGGCTGGTGCAGTCGGTGGCGCTGTTGTCGGCGCGCTGGTGGGTTCGATTTTCGGTGATAGCCGATCGGCGATGAAGTCGGCCGGCGCAGGCGCCGTCGTTGGCGGTGCCAAAGGTGGTGCCGCAACCCACCGGGAAAAGGCGGTGGTCGTCAAGAACTGCATGCGAGAACGAGGTTATCGCGTTCTCAACTAGATTTTGGGCGGCGCAGGCAAGGCAGTTGATTGCCGATTAAAATGATTCGGTTGCGATTGGTTTTCGAGCGACATGAAAACCATTGGCCCGCTATCACCTGGGTTTACAACCACTGGAATTCCCCCGCCGAGATAAATCCGACCTGTAAACTTTCCGTAATACGAAATAGTTATCATGTTTCACCCGCAATAAAAATTTAGGCTATTCTCCTTTTGCCCGTTACCGGCTGCTGCTATGCCCGCCTGCCGGTGCTGAATTTCGGCAGTTAACTTATCAGGGAACGCAACCAGGTGTTTATCGACTCCTTGCACAAAATTCGCGCTTATTTTCGCTGGTCGAATCTGAAACGATTGGCCAAGGCGCCATTCCGGGGCGGCCTTCAGGCCGCGTTGGTCGCCTGGCGCGAACGCAGGCGGGAAACGCTGCCAGACGATGTCACGCATACGTTTCGAGCGCAGGAGTATCCCGGATCGAGGACCCGTCGCTACCTGGTCCACGTGCCGCACGGTAAAACGGGTCGGCGTCCGCGACCCCTGGTCGTGGTATTGCACGGATGCCAGCAGGATAATCGCGATATCGAGAAGATATCCGGATTCAATCAATTGGCCGATCGCCAGGGTTTCCTGGTTGCTTATCCATTTGTCACCAGTTACCGCGGCATGCGTAACAGGAATTGCTGGGGCTGGTGGTTCGAGCGGGAAATCCGCGCGGGCGCGGGCGAGGTCGAAGACCTGTGGCAAATCGTCGAGGAAATACAACAGCATTATTCGGTCGACCCGGAGCGTATTCACGTTACCGGTTTATCGTCAGGCGCGGGCATGGCCGTGGCCATGATGGTGGCGCATGCGGATAAGATCGCGTCGGGCGCCGCAGTCGCCGGGGTTCCCTACGCGGAAAAAGCCGATGCCGTCCGGCACGAGTTCAATCGGACTCCGCGCAACCGGCCCGTGGTCTCCATCGTAAAAGCTATGCGCAATGAAATGGGTGATGCGGCGCGCGCCGTGCCGATTCAAATCGTGCATTCGAAAAATGACGATAAGGTCGATATTAATTCGGCAAGCGTCTTACGCGACAGCTGGGGGCATTGCTTTGGCGTCGATACTCGACACGCCTACAGGATTACCAGCGGTAACGCGAAAGGCACGGCCTGGCAACATAGCCAGTATCTGAATGACGCGGGCAAGTCGGTTATCGAAACGCTGTTTCTGGAGGGCCCGGGTCATGGCTGGTACGGTGGCAATCCGGGGAAATACAGCTTCCCCGAGGCGCCGGATATCAAACAGGAACTGTGGAAGTTCTTTGCGGCGCATCACTTGCAATAGGCTCGTTGGGCGGAACCTCTAATTGCCGCCGAATTAAGCCGCTTTCGATTGCTTTTCGATCGACACTGACCCGACTGAAATCGAGGACGACAATGAGTCAATCGGCATGCGGTCGGGTCATGACGCAATGAGCGGCGATAAAATTGCACGGCCAGCGTGCAATTTTATGTAATTGACGCCTGTCCAGCGGAATCATAGAGTGGAATATCTCCTGGCGATCAGAACCTGCCTGCGTCCACGGCTGGAATCGATCCCAGATCACAACCGAGGAGACAAGTCATGAAATTTTTCAGAAGCAGTACAATTCCCGTAACCGTATTCCTGATTCTAGCCTTTTCAGGCGCGCAGGCAGCCGGTGAACACCCGATGGGATTTTTCGTTACCAGTAAAAGCATCGGCAAGGGTGCGGACCTGGGAGGGCTTGCAGGCGCTGACGCTCATTGCGCCAGTCTGGCCAGGGCCGCCGGCGCCACGGGCCGGACCTGGCGAGCCTACCTGAGCACTCAATCCACGGATGGCAAGACACGCGGGAAATCCGCCCGCGACAGAATCGGCAACGGCCCGTGGTATAACGCCCGCGGTGAACTCATCGCCAGCGACCTTGACCAGTTGCACCTGAGTCCGAACCTCATCAAGCGCACCGCGCTCGATGAAAACGGGAATCAGATCAAAGGACGTGGTGAAAAACCCAACGAGCACGATATTCTGACCGGATCAAAGAATGACGGTACCGCCTACTTCCCGTGGGAAGAGGGCGATCATACCTGCAGCAACTGGACCAGTTCGGCAGACGGCAAGGGCAGCGCGCAGGTCGGCCACCATGATCGTCACGGTGGCGGCAACACATCCTGGAACTCTGCCCACCCATCACGCGGCTGCAGCCAGCAAAACCTGGTTGGCACCGGCGGGGCCGGGTACCTGTATTGTTTCGCTGCTGACTAGGCGGCCGGGCTCTGCTGGAGAGCAGTGCAGTCGCTGCCGCAAGCGACCGGGAAGAGCGTAAAACAGGAGCAGGCCAGGATGAGCCGGATTCGATGGGTTTAATCCTGGCCTGTCTCCTGCTTTTCCGCTGACGAAAAATGCAATCTTCGTTTTCGATAGAAAAATTGATCTGAGTCGGTTTCTGTTCTCGATTTAGGCATATTCTGATAAGTATCGTGTTGAACAAGCGAGAGAGAACAGGATTATGTCCATATGTGTAGTTGTTGCGGATAGCAGTAAAGCGAGATTCCTGTTGGCCGAGAATGGGCGCAGCGCGTTAGTCGACCACAGGGATTACGTGCATCCTGAAAGTCGACTTAGAGAGCAGGATCTGGTCAGCGATGGCACCGGCAGCGAATCTGATTCGGGTGGTTTCGGTAAACATTCGATGGGGCATGAAAACGCAGCCCATCGGAAGCATGCAGAAATCTTTGCCCATGAACTCTGTATTGAAATAGATAAACTGCGTCGGACCAGCGATCTGCGCAGAATCTACCTGGTCGCATCACCGAAATTTCTTGGATTGTTACGCGCCAGCATAAGTAAACAGTGCGTGGATTTACTGGCAGGTGAAATAAACAGGGATCTGGTAACTCACAGTATTGAAGATATCCGTACTCATTTACCCAAACTTCTGTAAATGAAACCGACGAACCAGGCGGCTCGACGCAGAGAGGAATTAAGCAAACTGCCACCAATGGCACTTACTTAACAGAAAACTGGTCATTCCCGCGCAAGCGGGAATCTTGTAACAGCTGCTATCCGGTAGTATCAAGACCGATACGTCGGACCGCCCGATACGTCGGACCGCCGCTTACGCGGGTATGACGCCCTTAAGTAAGTGCCATTGCCAACTGTCACTTTAATTGGCAGTGCTTGGGTCTGAACTTTTAAGCGCGGCTACAATCAACGCACACCAGCCCATAATAAAGGCAACCCCGCCAATGGGTGTGATTGCACCCAGCCACTTGATGCCACTGAGCGCGAGTATATAAAGGGAGCCGCTAAACAGAACGATACCGAGGATAAAGGCAACTGCGGCGAGCATGAGCCAACGCGGTGAAAACTGCGGGATTGCTGAAATTACACCAACCACCACCAGCGCAATGGCATGGTACATCTGGTACCTGGCGGCAGTCTCGATGAGACCCAGTGAATAGGCATTCAGCACTGGCTTTAATCCATGGGCGGCAAATGCGCCAGCCATTACCGCGAGCATGGCAAAGCAGGCGCCCGCGATTACAAGCCGTCGATTGATTCTGGAAATTTGCAGAGTGCTCATTTGTCCGCCGGCAATGCAAACTTACCATTCAAGCGCGAGGGCTTCCGGGATATCGATGACGGTTGGTTTCGCGGCGCTAACCGCCGCTTTTAATGTCTCGATAAATTCGGCTCGGGTCGCGACCCGCATGGCCTCGCAGCCAAACCCTTTGGCGATGGCGACGAAGTCGGGTGTGTAAATGTCGACACCGATGGTCGGAATGCCCCGTTCGATCATGTAACGTTTAATTTCACCGTAGCCGTTGTTGTTCCAGACCAGGATGGGTACCGCCAGATTTAATTCGACCGCCGTCGCCAGTTCACTCAGGGTAAACTGCAACCCGCCGTCGCCTGTCAGGCAAACCACCGGTCGCTGCGGTTGTGCCAGTTTCGCGCCAAGCGCGGCGGGTAAACCGTAGCCCAACGTGCCGTAACCCGTCGACGAGTTGAAATAGCTGCGCGGCGCGGCGGCTTCGTAAAACAGGTTGCCGCCATAGACCGGCTGGGTTGAATCACCCACGATGATGACGCCGGGCAGGGTTCGCGCAATCAGATCCAGAAATTCACCGTGTTTGCGGTAGGCGTCAGGAGCCAGCGCGTCCGACTTTCGGCGCAAATCTGAAACTTCCGCCTGATGCTCGAAAGCCTTGAAGCCCTGCATCGCCTCGTATAATGCCTGCATGGTCAAACCGGCGTCGGCGCAGATCGAAATGAACGGCAGCACGTTTCGCGTTAACTGTTCGGGCTCGATATCGATGCGGATAACTTTGCCGCTGAGCCTGAGCTGGTCATCGAAAAGCAGGGTGTCGGTCTCACCGAGCTCGGTGCCGATAGCCAGCACCACGTCGGCCGCCTGTAGCGCATCGAGCACCGGCTGCTGCGGCATGCGGCTGCCGAGGCTTAACGGGTGATTCGGTTGCAGAACGCCCTTGGCGTTGACGGTCAGCAGCGTGCGGACTCCGAGCCTGTCGACCAGTTTCCCGGCTTCGGGCGACGCATCCTGGGTGCCACCGCCGAGGACGATAAACGGATTCGATGCGTTTTGCAGTAACGCCGCCGCGTCGGCAATCGCCCGGCTGTCGGGACCGGAGCGGTAACGTGTACCGATGGTTCGTGCATTTGCGGATGGCGTGACTGCGGTTATGACATCCAGGGGTAATTCGATGTGCACCGGACCCGGGCGGGCGCTATCGAAGACGGCAAATGCGCGCGCCAGGACTTCGTCGAGCTCCTTGGGTCGGGCCACGGTGTGGCTGAACACCGAAACGCCCGCGACCAGCTGACGCTGACTGGGAAGTTCGTGCAGTCGCCCCTGGCCGAGCGCGAGTTCATGTGAATTGTTGACGCTGGAGATGACCAGCATTGGCACCGAATCCGAATAAGCCTGGGCCATGGCGGTGACAATATTGGTCATGCCAGGGCCTGAAATGATAAAACAGGCTGCAGGTTTGCCGGTGGCGCGCGCGTAGCCGTCGGCCATAAAACCGGCGCCTTGCTCATGCCTGGGCGTAATATGCTGAATGTCGGTGGCTGGCAGGCCGCGATACAGCTCAACCGTGTGGACCCCGGGTATACCGAAGACAATCTCGATACCATAGGCTTGCAGGAGTTCTACCAGTACTTCGCCACAGGTCTTGGACATTAGATTCACCCTGGTTTGAAAATCCCGGCCGACAGGTTACGGGACAAGCGATTAACCTGCCGCAATGATAACATCGGCGCCTGTCTTGCCTAGCACGCAATTCGAACCAGCGCAGCGGCTGCTGAATCGGATTTAGTACGCAAACTGAAAATCGCCTGTGGCGTGGCGAGCATCAACACCGGTTACCGCGGAGATGAATCAGGCTAAGCGTCGGGGTAATTCATATTTAAATTAGCCGTGGTTCAAATTTAATAATCCACTATCGCTCTCGCTGAACAAACGGTCGATATGACATAATGAAAGCCGGACTATCCCAGGTGGAAACAGCCTTGAACAGAAGTATCCTCATACGCGCACTGGTAACCGTGGTTGCTCTGCTACTGGTTATGCCAGTGGCCGTCGCGCAGACCGGCACGCCTGGCGCGGTAGCACAGCCGGCGGCGGAAACGACGCCAGCAATCGAAGTCGAGCTTCGGCAAACAATCCGCAAACTCCAGACCATCAGGAAAGCGCTGGAAGAAAGGCGTGAGCAAGTCCGAAACTTGCTCGAGCAACTGGAGGCGGCCGATGAACTCGACAAAAAGAAGATCGGGGAACAGATCTCCGAGCTGCAACTGCGAATCCGTGAATTGTCGGAATCGTTTGAAAAGATAGCCGTCGACGGTATCAGTCTGCGCAGCCTGGTGGACACCGCTGAACCCGAGTTCGACTGGCGAGAGGAGCTGGTTCAGATCGCCCAGCCGGTGCTCGACAGCCTGAAAGATGCGACCGCAAAGCCGCGCAGGATTGCGCAATTGCGCACTTCCATGGAGCTTCACGAGCAACAACTTAAAGTTGCGGCAAAAGCGATCGAATCCCTCGCGCAGCTCGAGCAGGAGGAAATACCGCCGTCGGTCGCCGACGGGCTAGACAAGGTCGCCACATCCTGGCGCCAGCGCCATGAGGAAATCAGGCACGCCCTCGAAGCTTCCAGAGACGAGCTGCGATTTCTCGAGACCGAAAAGAGCCAGGTGTTCGAAACCTTGGGCGCTGGCGTTTATGAATTTATTCTCGGACGCGGGCTTACATTGCTGCTCGCGCTCCTTGCCGGTGTTTTTCTGTGGTACGTCATGCGCATGCTGCGGCGGCTGGCAAACATCCGGCAGCGATCTTCCCGTGGTGGCGCGTATGCGGCACAGACCCGCCTGTTGCTCTATGGCTACCATTTGTTGACGATCGTTTTGGTCGCGCTGACGATCCTGTCGGTATTCTATGCGCGTGGCGACGTGTTATTGCTGTCGCTGGCCATCATCGCCCTGATCATGCTCGCGCTCAGTGTCTGGCGCTTTCTGCCGGGCTACATTCTGGAGGTGCGACTGCTGCTCAATGCCGGTACCGCACGCGAGGGTGAGCGCCTGATTTATAACGAACTGCCGTTCAGGCTCACAGCGCTTAGCCTGTACTCGGAGCTGCGCAATCCCGAGCTGGAAGGCGTTGTTCGTTTGCCGCTGGCTGCGCTGGCCCAGTTGACTTCGCGTCCCGATACGGGCGAATCCTGGTTTCCCTGTCGCAGCGGCGATTACCTGCTGCTGCCCAATGGCGATTTTGCACAGGTCCTGGAGCAGACGGTCGAGTTAGTTCGACTCAAAGTGGTCGGCAGCATCGTACAGTTCGCCGCGGCAGATTTTTTGCAGCTCAATCCGCGTAATCTTTCGCGCGAAGGGTTCGCAGTTATCGTCGTCTTCGGGATCGATTACCAGCACCAGGACATCGCCCTGGATCGTGTGCCGCAGCGTTTCAGGACTGCCGTCGAAGAAGCCTTCGGCAAGGCCGGCTTTGGAGACGATCTGAAAAGCCTGCTGGTGGAATTCAAGGCGGCGAACAGCAGTTCCCTCGACTACCTGGTCTACGCGACCATGGACGGCAATAGCGCTGGCTCGTACTTTGCGCTTGGGCGGCTGATCCAGCAAACCTGCGTGGCCGTATGCGAAGAAGAGGGCTGGATTATTCCGTTTGCGCAACTCACCGTTCATCGGGCCGAGGCGGCGTCATCCGAAAATGCTTCGGCAAACTAGTCGGAGTCGAGTTCAATGGAAAGAGGCCCGTTTTATTTTACTCCTGGCCAGGTTAGAGGGCGTTAAATGACAAAGCTATCGGCTAAGCCTGGAACAGTTCGGGCACGTGATCTGGGGCTGGATTTTCCCGGAACTCCGGGAACCTGCAATGCGCTCACCGACGTGCCCGGTGTGCTGGTGGGTTATTCGACGCTGGTTAGCGGTGACGGTCCCCTGGTTGTCGGCCAAGGGCCGGTGCGCACCGGAGTTACGGCGATTCTGCCGCGTGGAAATGATCCGCAGCCGACCCCCGTTTTTGCCGGTACTTATGCGCTCAATGGAAATGGTGAGATGACGGGTACTCACTGGATTAAGGATGGCGGCTATTTTTTTGGGCCGGTGTGTATCACAAATACGCACAGCGTAGGCATTGCGCACCATGCGAGCGTGCGCTGGATGCTGGACAAATATCGTGAACCGTTCCAGCAGGAACATATGTGGGCGATGCCGGTCGTCGCCGAGACATACGATGGTGTTTTGAACGACATCAATGGCCAGCACGTGACCGAGCAACATGTTCGCGAGGCGCTGGATAATGCGGCCGAGGGGCGGATTGCCGAAGGCAATGTCGGTGGCGGAACCGGTATGGTTTGCTACGAGTTCAAGGGCGGCACCGGCACCGCGTCGCGACGGGTCGAAATCGATGGCGAGACCTATACGATTGCCGCACTGGTGCAGGCAAACTACGGCATACGCCCGTGGCTCACCATTCTCGGTGTGCCGGTCGGCAAGCATTTGACGCAGGACCGAATACTGGCAGGAAACGAGCTTGGTTCGATCATCGTGATTCTTGCTACGGACGCGCCCATGCTTCCCCATCAGCTGCAGCGTATTGCCAGGCGCGGCGCAATCGGCATTGGCCGCTGCGGCTCGCCCGGAGGGCAAAGCTCGGGCGATATCTTTCTCGCATTCAGTGTCGCCAATGCCGAGCCCCTGCCGATGTTTCAACAATCGCATGCAACTGCGAAGTACGTCAATGACGACTATTTTGATGGTTTTTACCAGGGGGCTGTCGAGTCGACAGAAGAAGCCATCGTCAATGCCATGCTGGCTGCCGAAGATACGCCGACCCTGAAAAATCCAGCCAACCGGATTTGCCGGGCGCTGCCGCATGAGCAACTGCTCGAAATCATGCGTCGATATGGGCGCTGCGCATGAACAGAAAGAAATAAATTAGCCTGGCAATTAGACTGTTTTACTGTGTAGTCGAATCGAGTTAACTGCTGGCCCTGTTTTTAAGCCCGGTTTTTAGTCTTGCGCGTCGCTGGCGCGACCAGCGGATCGTCCGGCCAGGGGTGCTTGGGATAACGCCCCTTCATTTCCTTTTTGACCTCATGGTAAGACGAGCGCCAGAAACCGGCCAGGTCCTGGGTAATCTGCAGCGGCCTGCCGGCGGGCGACAACAGGTGAACCAACAGCGGCACTTTTCCACCTGCGACGGTCGGGGTTTGTTCGCAGCCAAACATTTCCTGCAGCTTGACCGCCAGCACCGGCGGTGACTGGGTATAATCGATCGCGATCGACGAGCCCGATGGCACGCGCAAGCGGGGAGGCACCAGCTGCTTTAATCGCTGCTGCAGATCCCAGGGCAGCAATGCGCCGAGAATATCTTTTAACTTGAGTTTCCTGAAATCCTGCAGCGAATTCACGCTATCCAGGTAAGGCGCCAGCCAGGTATCCAGCGTGGCGAGCAATGCTGCGTGACTGACGTCCGGCCAGTCCCGGCTGGGATCGAACGAGCGCGCCAGGCAAACCCGGGCGCACCACTGATGCAGGTCGTCACTCCACGGCAGCGGTTTGAGTGCTTCGGCCTGCAGGAACCGCATCAGCGCCTTACGTTTAGCCTCGGTCGGAACCTGGTCCAGGGCGCTCTTTTGCAACACCAGGGCACCGATTTTTTGCTGCGCCTCGGCGACAAAGCGAGCGGTTTTTTTATCCCATTCCGCAACGGTTTCACTGCGAACCAGGTCGCCCAGGGCCGCGTCAAAAAGGGCTTCATCGAGTACCGCCGCGGAGCGGATCACGTCGCCCTTGCCGCCTGCCATGCCGCTGACTTCAGCAACGGCCAGCCAGCGGTTTTTGCCCAGATGATGGACGTCTGCGAGGTTGGCGCTGCGGCCGTTGGCCAGCTGGTAACCGCCCGAATGGCGCCGGCGAGCAACCCGATCCGGGTAGGCGCAGGCGAGTAAAAACCCTGGCAGCTGCTCGGGCTGGAGTAAATACTGGATCGCGGGCTGTTTTATCTTCAGCCCGTTTAGCTGATGTTCCAGCTGTCGGGCCAGCTGGCGGGTTCGCTCTGACCAGCGCCTGTGTTGCGGGGGGCAGGGCGTTTCACCCGCCAGGATATCGAGCCGCTCGCCCAGGTCGGGGTTGCTCTCGCTTAGCGGATCGCGATCGGATAACAGGCTTGCCAGTAGCGCTGCCGGTTTAGCGCTGCCGATCTCGGCGCCACTTAGCAGTAAATGTGCGAGCCTGGGGTGCAGCGGCAACGCAGTCATGGCCTGCCCATGGGTGCTGAGCACGCGGGCACCGTGCCTGTTATCCAGTGCACCAAGTAACTCGAGCAAATCCAGGGCTTGCTGCCAGTGCCCACTGGGCGGCGGGTCCTGCCAGGTCAGCTCGGTGGGATCGTCCACGCCCCATTGCAGCAGCTGCAGCGCCAGCGGCGCGAGGTCGGCCTGCAGTATTTCAGCCGTGCCGTGCTGCGCCAGTTGTTGCTGTTGTTCGGCCGACCACAGGCGATAACATTTACCTGGGCCCAATCTGCCGGCGCGACCCGCCCGCTGCACGCTGGATGCAGTTGAAATCTTCACGCTATGCAAACCGGTCATCCCCGTTGCCGGGTTGAACCGCGCCTCGCGCGCCAGGCCCGAATCGACCACGACATCGACGCCTTCGATGGTGAGGCTGGTTTCGGCAATATTGGTTGCGAGCACGACCTTCTGCTCGCCCGACTCCGTGCCCGACAGGGGTGCTATCGCGCTTTGCTGCTCGTCAATCGACAGGTTGCCGTACAGCGGGCGCAGGTGTACATGCTTAATTTTCTTCGCCAGCAGCCAGTCCGCCAGCGCCTCGGCAGTGCGGCGAATCTCCCCCTGTCCCGGCAGGAAGGCGAGCAGGCTACTCGCGGGATTATCCGTCAGCGCCTGCTTGATCGTGGCGACCATACGCTCGACGATGCGCTCGTTGGCCTGGCGCGCGCGACCGTAAATAATGTCAACCGGGTAGGCCCGGCCCTCGCTTTTCACGATCGGCGCATCCAGCAGCAACTGTGCAATATGCTTGCTGTCGAGCGTGGCCGACATGATGAGGATTTTTAAAGCGGGGCTTTCATCCTCGGTATTGCTGCGAAACAGCGCCCGCCCTTTCAGACACAGCGCCAGCGCCAGGTCCGAATCCAGGTTGCGTTCGTGGAATTCATCGAATATCACCAGCCCGACATCCTCCAGCGAGGGATCCCGCTGCAACATCCTGGTCAGAATGCCTTCCGTGATAATTTCGATTTGGGTGCGGTTGCCAATTTTCGAGTCCAGCCGCATGCGATAGCCGACGGTCTGGCCGGGGTTTTCGTTTAACAGGCTGGCCATCCGATAAGCGGCCGACCGGGTCGCAATCCGCCTTGGCTCCAGCATCAGGATCTTCCTGCCGGCAAGCCAGGGCTCGGCTAGCAGCGCCAGCGGAACCAGCGTCGTTTTACCCGCGCCCGGCGGCGCTTCCAGCACCACTTCGTCACGCTCGGATAAACGTTGTTTCAGGATATCGAGACATTCCTCGATGGGAAGAGGGAGCTGGGACAAGTCGCCTGGCCTTTTTGGCTGTCGTGATCAAGTATCGAAAAGCTTAACCCGAGTTTGCGTGGATATGAAAATTAATTGGCGCAGAACTTGGCACAGACTGGCGAATGATGCTGATCACCATCATTACTGCCGACCGAAAAGTGCATTTATCACTACAAAAACTCGCCGCCTTGATCTAATCTTAACCTCTACCGGGCTGGTAATTCGGTTACGCTTGTGATCTCGCATAGATCTGACAGGCGAGTGTAGCGCCTGGTTGACACAACGAGATTAGTAAAATGAAAAATAACCTGAGCGCAAAACTGGAGCTCATGGAAGGCCGGACATTTATACTCGGACGTGAAGGTCATATTTATATCGAGTCGCCTACCGCGAGCAAGCACCATGCGGAAATCAGGATAATCGGCGGGAAAATCCACCTGCGGGACCTGGATTCGACCAACGGCACCTTTCTGAAAAAGAATAAGACGCTGATCAAATTCGATGAAGGATTCGTCAATCCGCTGCAGCCGATAACAATCGGCAAACATACCTATGTGATTCAGGATCTGCTGGCAATCGCCAGTGAATTTGTGTCCGTGGACGACAGCGAAACGCTGGTTGAACTGGTGGATGAGCAGATTCAAAGCCTGACCGGCGGATAAGCCTGGCCTCTCGATATTGCACGATCCCGTAATAACTGAAAAATAATAACCCGCATCGAAAGGAGCAGGGGATAGCGATTACAGGAATTTAACGCCGGGGTTAGCGTAACCCTAAAATAGACGCTCTGACTCGATTAGCCAGCGGCAAAAACCGACCTCAAACGGCCCGCTGCCGAGCTTGATTACCTGCGATAAATTATTACAAAAATACCTGGCTGTAAGCCGGGTTTCAGTAAATTAGGTATATTGTCCCCGGCTTTCCCAATATCGGATGACCTGAAAAATCAATACTGGTATCGTGTAACGTCACGCGATACGTCATAAGCCTGTGCAGGATTATTCAGGATTTGATGGCATTGGCTGGCTTTTCAGAGGAATCGAATAGTTATGGTAGACAGAGCACGTCACCCCGATACACTACAAAAACCATTTTTTATTTCGATCGGCAATTTTTTAGCCGTCAGTTATTGGATTATCGAGGCGTACTTCGATTCCATATTGATAGAAGATAGCTCCTTCACAATGCGTTTGTTTCCCTCAGATTCACATGAACTCTGGATGCGGAGCCTTACCTCTGTAATGTTCGTCGGTTTTGGATTGTATGCTCACAGAGTTCACGCCCGCATCAGGACCACCGAGAAGTTGAATGTAGATGCAGCGTGGCTTCTTAAAAATGCTCTCTCCAAAACTGTAAGGGGTAAATTTCCAATCTGCGTATATTGTAAGAAAATCTGTGATCAGGATAGCCATTGGGTCGATCCTGACAGGTTCATTTCCGCCCGGACGGAAGCCGAGTTCTCACGCGGTATATGCAGTAATTGTCAGATCCAACACCGATAATGTATCGGGCGAAGGGCAGGAAAATGAATTTCTCAAGCGCTAACCTGAGAGTACCGGATGTAGAGAATGAAGTTGACCTAAACCGATAGAGAATGGTGCGGCGTCTTCGCAGCAAAAGGCATGAAGCATGAGTATTAATGTCCGAGCCTGGCCGTTTCCGGTATCTCTTCTGGTGAATTTGAGCGTCTGCATACGGCAAAGCAGGCATTCAGAAACCTTTGATAAAAGGCTGATAATAAATCCTTGAAGATGTGGGCCTGGCAGCAGGGAGCAAATAAACCTGTATCCTTTCAATCCCCAACCAATGACCAGATCATTACCGCTAAAATCTAATGCTTCTTGCGGCGTGACTTTTTTGCCCTGTGTTTTGATGCTGGATGCGTTTCGGAGGTGCCGAACTTCGCCAGCCTGATTTTCTTTTTACGGCGTCGCTCGAGATAAATTAGAATCATCATGAACAACAACAAACCGCCAACCGCATAGCTCCACGATGGAATACGAAAGCGCCCCAGGTTCCCTTCAATAAATTTACCGCCGACAAAATTTGCTTCGTGTATTCGTTCCGAGGTATCGTCTTTCACGTCGAATGTGACTCGCAGCTCGGCCTGGTGCGATCCTGCCTGTAGTTTGAGGGTGCGGTGATAATCTGAATTGTGCAGGTGTAAATGCATGGAGTAGTACCCGTCGGCGTCAGTCTTGCCGGTGCCGAGTAATTTGCCGTCAGCGAACGCTTGAACTGTTAAATTGTCGATGCCCTGCTGATTAGCATCGAGCACATAACCCCGGATGTTATAGCGATGATCAGCTTCATGATCGGCCCAGACATTGTTGAAGAATAAGCTGCCTGCGATTAGGCAATAAATAATTGTTCTCATCAGGTTCTGATTCCAGGGAGACATAAGAGGTAGCGAAATTATACAAGACGGTGCCAACGGAGATGCAATATATTTAATAATTGCCAATTTCCGTTCCTGTAAGTTGCCTGCCCCTGAAAAATCTAAAACGGAGAATCGAAGGGGGTCTGTGTCGATCGGTTAAGCTGGCAGTTGAAGATTGACGTTGGTAAGGCGTTTGTCAGTGGCTACTTTGGGGATTACAGATCCACCTGATCATTTATTTCAACAGTCGAGTTCGGTTCAGCTTGCTTTCGATTATTTATCTGCAGGATCGTTAAGTTAACTGCCCGCGTGATTCGGAATGTGGCCGCAATCGATTACTGGAATATCGAGCTGGTTTGACGTAAAACGACTTTAGTAAATCACAGTAGAGGATACTTCATGCCGCGAAAAATATTGACCCCCGAACAGCTAGATTTTCAACCACGTCCAAGCTATCCGTATTCGCCCGGGACCAGGGGCGGCGACATGGTTTATACCGCGGGTCAGGTTGCCTGGGGTAGCGATGGCAATATCGTCGGCATTGGCGATATTGAAGCCCAGACCCGACAAACGCTGAGTAATGTCGAGGCGGTGCTTAATGCAGGCGGCGCGGGCTGGGACGATGTCCTCAAATGCAATGTCTATCTCAAGGATATGCAAGACTTCCAGAAAATGAACGATGTATTCAGAGAAATTTTTCCCGAAAATCCGCCTGCCCGCACAACCGTGCAAACACCCATGGCCGAGAAATCCATGCTGGTCGAAATCGAGGCGGTAGCCTACATAGGAGACTGACGGGGGCTCCACTTTGTATATTATTGATACGCACTTCATCGATTCCTTGATTAATTCGGTAAACTGAATCGCGAATCCAGTCACGGGCCCATAGAAAATGACAGCAAACAATCCGGTCGATTTTATCGAGTGCGTTCGCCGGGGTGAATTCGTGCTGATGGACGGCGCCATGGGTACCGAGCTGGAGCGTCGCGGTGTACCCATCGAGGGCTCGGGCTGGAGTGCGCTCGCGCTGCGCGACCATGCCGAGGTTATTCGAGAAATCCACGAAGATTATATTAAGGCAGGCGCAAGGCTTCATATTATCAACAGTTTTGCACTGGCAAGGCATGTGCTCGAGCCCCTGGGCCTGGGGCACGAGTTCGAGAATCTGAATCGACGGGCCATGGCCTTGTTCAATGACGCGGTAACGCGACTGGGCGTAAAGCGCAATGCTTTATGGGCCGCGGGTTCATTGTCTACCTTTGCCGCGGGAATCGGGTTGCCGCTTATCCTGGGGGTTACCTGCGACTGGGGGCAAGGCGAAGGATTTAGCGTAACCACGGCGCGGGGAATGGGTGGTCCTGTCTCTCCGCTCGAGGAGATGTTGCCGCAAGTTATTGCTGCTGCCGAATCGCATGATGTCATTCTGTCGATCATGCACAGCGAGGCCGATGTAACCGACGCGGCTTTGGAAATCCTGCATCGATACTGGGATGGGCCCGTTGCAGTCTATCCAAATTCCGGGCGCTTCGTCGATTTGCGCATGCAGTTTGATACCGTTTGCGACGTCGCGGAATTTCAGCAATCGGCGCAACGCTGGATTGACGCGGGAATCCAGATTATCGGCGGTTGTTGCGGCATAGGCCCCGCACATATTCAGGGGCTGGCGCGCGCGCCGCAGGCGCAGATTTAAAAGCGATCCCGGTTCAGGACTGACGTCTCGGGCGAGGTCGGCTCTTAAATCGCCCGCAGCAGTAGAGGATGTCGGGCTTTAACCGCGGAAATGCGCGAACAACAATAGCAAGCCGGCGACAATGGGTAATATCGTATAACCGAACAGGTGGATGGAATGCCCCATTTTTTCACCATTACGCTCGATCATCGTTTGCAGTTTTGCAATATTTTCGGGCGCGACCTTTCTCTGGTAAAAACTATACAGGCCATAAACGATCGCCAGCACACCGATAATTAAATTGATACTGATATCCATAGTCCGGTCATATTAACCCAGCTTATTGGCGAACCATACCTTTGAATTGGGCATGCCTGCCGGGCGCGGGCGGGTAGCTCCTCCGGATCCGGCACCCGCCGCCAGAAACTTCCAAAAATGGATATCGGAAATGGCGGTTATCGGCAACCGGCAATCAGGGGGGAACGGGCAATCCGAGGGGCGCAAAATACCGTGATTTTCTAGCTGGACAGCCATTCATGGCCGTTCCCGGAATCCCGTCATATGCCGTCAGGCGCCTGTCCCGGGGCAGGGCCAGAAAGCCCGTGCAGGCGCCGAATGAGAACAATTTATCAACGGCCCAAAATTTCTGCAAAAACGGCTTGAAAGCAGCTATCTTTTGTCGATAATGCTGCTCCGAGAGAAGCTATGCGCTATGGGTGTTCAAACCGAGCCTGGCGTCGATGGCGAACCAGTTGAAGGTCGTAACGGCAAGGAGTTGTAGTAAAGGGTATCGAAGGCCTGTGTCACGAGATCAAGGTAATCCGGACGAGGTACTTGGACGTATCGGTGTAAGAAACTTTATTTTTGGATGAACAGAATGTTGCGCAAAATCGAGGGTACAGTTCGAAGCTACAGGGCGATCGACGTGCGTAACGTTCAATTCGAAATTCAGGGCGCCAACAACGTTATCGACCTCAACGTCGAGCAGCCCTGGATCCTGAAAAACGGCGATTATGTCGTCGTTGCCGGGGAAGACAGTTATTCTGGTAAATTCAACGGCTACGCCTACCGCAACGAGACCAAGGAAACCTTCGGCAAGAGCGACCCGGGTTTGCTCGATGGCTACCGCGATATTCTAATGGGCCTGATTTTCTCCTGGGCCATCTTCCCCGTGTTCATTCACATTCCTGCGGGCCTGCGCCGGCTGGCATTCGGACGCAAGATCGATCGAGCCGCCTCGATGCTCTGGCCCACGAGTGGGTGACTCTTACCTCTAGTTATCAGGGCCTGGCGCAAGGCCCTGGAACATGGGCAAGCCGACAGGTCGGACATCGGCGCTCAAACCCGGTGAAATCCGAGGCCTGCCCCGTTATTCACATTTAGCAGGGAATTAATGCCGCTGGCTGCTGTCTCAGGAAGCATCGATATTATGGAGGTGTCCTCATGGACCGACGATTATTTATTGCCGCCGCGATCACTTCTGCGGCAGCTTTCAGCGCAACCAGGGGCGCCATTG
>CAMYML010000010.1:37884-44101 GCA_947259305.1 uncultured Gammaproteobacteria bacterium
GCGCAAGCTGCTCGACGCACCGCAATTCGAGGTGTTATTCGAAGCGGGAACCGAGCGTCCATGGACCAGCCAGCTGAATGATGAAAAGCGCGAAGGCATCTACATCTGCGCCGCCTGCTATCTACCGCTGTTTCTCTCGGAAACCAAGTTTGATAGCGGCACGGGTTGGCCGAGTTTCTACCAGTCCATCGAAGGCAATACCGGCACCAGTCGTGACTGGAAGCTGATCATACCGCGCACCGAGTACCATTGCGCCCGTTGCGGCGGCCACCAGGGGCATGTGTTCGATGACGGCCCCAAACCCACCGGACAACGCTGGTGTAATAATGGTGTGGCGCTGCGCTTCGTCGCGGCGACAGAACCTTTGCCGGAGTTACGGGTTTGAGATCTGGCTGACACCGCTCGAGTTGGTGTAGCTACCACTCCCACACATCTTATTTAGCGACCAGGCCCACGGTCGCTCAGCTGCCAGCCTCAGCCGCATTCCAGCTGTCGTCGAGAGACGGAGCTGTCGTTGACGAAGACCGCCACCGTGTTTCGCGCGCAGGAAGAATGGTGCGGTATTCCGGATATAATCCGCCGGCAATCGGTCGAACTTCGCCTTGATCCGGGAATGCCTGGAGGCGTGATGTCATCACGTGATCGAGGCAGTCCGACACATGTAGCCGATGGTTTTTAGATGCGATGCTGCTAGACTGCGCAGCTCGAAAATTCTCATCTATTCTGTTTAAGGAAAAAACTCATCCATGTGGTTCAAAAACTTGCAGCTTTATCGCTTCACCAAATCCTTCGAACTGGACGCTGAAACCCTGGGCCGGCAGCTCGGGGAGCACAGCTTCGTGCCCTGCGGTAGCCAGGATACGACTCGTTCGGGCTGGGTGCCACCGCTGGGACGTCATGGCAGCGAATTCGTGCATGCGACCAGTGGTTACCTGATGGTTTGCTGTAAACGCCAGGACAAGTTGCTGCCCGCCGCGGTGGTCAACGAGGCGCTGGAAGAGAAAGTATTGCAAATCGAAGAGCGCGAGGCGCGTAAGCTGCCGGCCAAACAGCGGCGTTCACTGAAAGACGAAGTCATTTTCAGCCTGTTGCCCAAAGCCTTTGCGCGTTCTTCGTTGCAGTACGCCTATATCTCGCCGCGCGACAATCTGCTGGTGGTCGATGCGGCTTCCAGCAAACGCGCCGAAGAATTGATCGACGATCTGCGCACAGCGCTTGGATCCCTGTCGGTGATTCCGCTGGCCTCGAAAAACCAGCCGATCGAGATCATGACCCAATGGGTTAACAGCGCGCAGCCCGCGCCGGGTTTTGAACTGGGCGAGGAATGCGAGCTGCGTGACAATGCCGATATCAGTTGCCTGATTCGCTGTAAAAACCAGAACCTGGCGGCGGCTGAAATTGTCAGCCACCTGAAAACCGGCATGCATGTCAGCAAGCTGGCGCTGAACTGGCAGCAGCGGGTCGAATTCCTGCTGGATGAAAAACTGGCCATCAAGCGCCTGCGCTTTTCCGACCTGGTGCAGGAGCAGGCCGACGAGATCGAGGCCGATGATGTGGCAACGCGGTTCGACGTGGATTTTTCCATCATGGCGCTGGAACTGTCGGGCTTTTTCGAAGCCCTGGTAGGCGCGTTCGGTGGCGCGGATTTAACCCAGACGGCGAGCAGCAACACGCCGGCGTGACCCGCCGAATCAGGTGCTAAGTCGCTGGATTGGAGCCGGTTTTCCGATTAATCACTTTTTATTCGAATAATGCTCCGCGAGGCTCGACATTCGGGCCTCAACTGATTACAGTGCGCCCCGTTTGGCGCTTTTCGGCGCTATCGCATTAACCAGTTTTAACTCCGGGATACTGCATTGATTTCGACCGCAAACATCACCATGCAATTTGGCGCGAAGCCCCTGTTCGAAAATATTTCCGCCAAGTTCGGGGATGGCAATCGTTACGGCCTGATTGGCGCCAATGGCTGCGGCAAATCGACCCTGATGAAAATTCTTAGCGGTGAGCTGGCGCCGAGCTCCGGCAACGTCTCGATTACCCCGGGCTGCAAGCTCGGCATCCTCAGCCAGGACCAGTTCGCCTTCGAGGAATACAGCGTCATCGACACGGTGATCATGGGCGACGTCGAGCTGTGGAAGGTAAAACTGGAGCGCGAACGGATTTACTCACTGGCCGAAATGTCGGAAGCAGACGGCATGAAAGTCGCTGATCTCGAAGCCGAGTTTGCCGAAATGGACGGTTACAGCGCCGAAAGCCGCGCCGGTGAAATTCTGCTGCAGGCGGGTATCGACGAGGAATTCCACTTTGGCTCGATGCAACAGGTCGCGCCCGGCTGGAAACTGCGCGTGCTGCTGGCACAGGCGCTATTCGCCAATCCGGATATCCTGCTGCTGGACGAGCCGACCAATAACCTCGACATCCACACCATCAGCTGGCTTGCTACCGTATTGAACCAGCGCAAGTCGACGATGATCATCATTTCGCACGATCGCCACTTTCTGAACTCGGTCTGCACGCACATGGCCGATATCGACTATGGCGAGCTGCGCATATATCCCGGCAACTACGAGGCCTTTATGGCGGCTTCGTCGCTGATTCGTGAACAACTGCAAAGCGCGAATGCCAGGAAGAGCGTCGAACTCGCCGAGCTACAGCAGTTTGTCGATCGTTTTTCGGCCAACGCCTCCAAGGCCAAGCAGGCCAGCTCGCGCGCCAGGAAGATGGAAAAAATCAAGCTCGACGAGGTCAAGCCGTCCAGCCGCAGAACGCCTTACCTCAGCTACCAGCAGGAAAAGAAATTGCATCGCCAGGCACTGGTGATGGAAAACCTGTCCCATGGCTTCGACGATGAAATCCTGTTCTGCGACGGCAACCTGATTCTCGAGGCCGGCGCCAGGCTGGCCGTGATCGGCGAGAACGGCACCGGTAAAACGACGTTTTTGCGCTGTCTGATGGGTGAACTTGGCGCCAACCAGGGCGAAATTAAATGGTCGGAAAACGCAACCCGCGCCTACTGCCCCCAGGACAGCAGCGACGACTTCGATTGTGATCTGACTCTATTTGACTGGATGTCGCAGTGGCGCAAGCCCAAACACGACGACCTGATGGTTCGGGGCATGCTCGGGCGCCTGTTGTTCAGCGCTGACGATTATAAAAAGAAGGTCAAGGTGTGTTCTGGCGGCGAGAAGAACCGGCTCCTGTTCGGCAAAATGATGATGTCGGAAGCGAACGTCCTGATCCTGGACGAACCCACCAATCACCTCGACATGGAATCAATCGAAGCGCTCAACCAGGCGCTCGCCAAATACGACGGCACGGTCATCTTTGTCAGCCACGATCGTGAATTCGTCTCGTCGCTGGCCACCCGCGTGATCGAAATCGAGGATCGCAAGATGGTCAACTTCCAGGGCCGCTACGACGAGTACCTCGCGAGTCAGATGGAAGCCCTCAAGGTAGCCTGACCTGGCGTAGTTCGCCCGAGCCTGTAGTCATCCCCGCCGGATGCGGAGCACTTAGCGGGACTGCTCAGGATTTGCCATCGCGCTCGGCGGATTTCCAGCGCGAAAGAAGCCGGCCGGTCTTTTTCCGGATGGGGGCCCAACCCGCGCGCAGTTTTTTCCTGACTGAAAATTTGTTGGCCGAGTTGAAAATACTTTCGATTTTCTCGATGGCTGTTTCATCTTGCGGATCCAGCTGGCCATCGACTTCGGCGATGTTGCGCAAAAAGCCGAGTATTTCGCGCGCCATCAGCTTGAAGTTACAGTCGCGGTTTTCGCGCGCAAATTCGGCCATGGTCTGCGCCAGCTGTTTGATGGAAAGTTCGCCCAGGGTCGATTCGATGTAGTTCGTTCCCGCAATCACGAACTTCGGGTCGTAACCCCATTCCTTGACGAAATAATCGCGGATGAGCTTGCGTTTTGAATCATCGATGCGGCCGTCGACCTCGGCCACCTTCATCGCCAGCGGCGCCATCAGGTCAAACAGGCCCAGTGCCAGAACGTCCAGCGGCGTGCTGATAAAATTGGGAACCACGGTGACGCGGCTTGCGGACGCGCTTTTCAAATGCCGCGTGATGCCGAACCAGGCGCCCCCGGTTACCACTCCGGCGGCGATAACCCAACCGATGGGCGTAACCGCCGTGCCAATACCCAGGGCTGCCCAAAAGCCGGTGGGTGCGAAAAAGGTCGAGGCCACCACCGAGGACTTCGCGACCACCGCGGCGCTGGTCGCTACCCCGGCAACATCCCAGACCTGCGCCACCGCTTTCTTTACCTTCAAAGAGGTATAGGCGTCCTCGCCGATCGCCAGCTTTGCCTTGAAGTTCAAGGGCGCCGAAACGATGGTTTCGATATCCTGAAACCAGTCAATCTGGTCTTTATTTTTCACTACGGTTCATTCCAAAATCTGGGGGACAGTATACCTGTTCCGGGCTGGAAGTCGGCAGTCAATAAACAGGCATACTGCCTCTGGTATTGCTGGGAGATGATATATCAAAGCGGGCTAATCGGCGTCAATGTGAGAACTAGATCACAAAATTACCCCCTGATTTTTGAACTACACTCCAACGACGATGCTCAATTTACAGAACGTTATGCTCGACTTCCTTGCTCTCGGAATTCTGGTTTTCACCGCGATCAGCCTGCTGTTTGGCGCCATCGCGATCCTCGACATTCCTTATAAAATCGCCGTAGCGCGCAATAACCCGCAGCAGGATGCTATCTATTTTGCCGGGTGGGTTAGCCTGTTCACGCTGCACGCGATCTGGCCACTGCTGTGGATCTGGTCCGCGGTTTACCGCGAAGACCCGAGCCCGAGGTTCAGCCATATAAACGAAGATACCGCGATCAATGACAAGGCGGCGCCAGAGGCAAGCGATGCCGGGCAGCTGGAGGGGGATATTACCGACTCGGTTATATTGCTGCGGCACCGGTTCGAAGTGCTCGATGACAGGATCGAGCGCATCGAAAAGGCAATCATGGCGGCGTCCGAGGCGGCTTGAGCGCCGCAGGCGAGGCAGACCTATGGAAATGTATTTAATCTCGGGCTACGCGGCGGTTTGTATTGCGGTTTTCACAATATTGAGAATTCCCCTCAACCGGTGGACCGTGCCCACCGCCTCGATTGGCGGGGTCGTCATGATCTTCGCACTTGTCCAGTTATTGAATTATTACCACCCTTACTCGGCAACGAGCCGGCAGTATCTGACCAGCACGCAGATTACGCCCGGCATTGCCGAGCGCGTAACAGAGGTGCCGCTGGCGGGCGAGGGGCATAACCTGATCGCCTGGTTCCAGCAGAACAGCCTGTTACGCCTCAACGACGGTAGTGCGGCCGAAGTGACTTTCGCCAGTATTCCGGGCAGGGTTTTCTCGGGCAAGGTGCAAATAGTGCTGCCGACGCATGCTGACGATCTTGCGCGGACGCAGAGCAATAGCTTCGAGCCGCCCGCCGCGGCAAACCCGTCTCAAATTCCGGTACTGATCAACATAACCGACCCCCTTTACGCAAAGTACAAAGCGCAGATTCCGGACGGTTCCCACGCACGAACCGCCATTTATGGCGACCAGTTTTACCAACTGGCAGTGGTACGCAAGACGCTGTTACGTATGTCGGCCTGGATGAATTACCTGTCTGTTTCCTCCTAGAACAGAAATACAAAAGGGTTTGCCTGAATTTGCCTGCCCTATCCTGAATCTGAGGTCCGAGCCAGGTCCCCGATTGTCCTGATCGAGGCTCATTACGGCCGGCACAGGCAGCCGATTTCACGCTACTGTCCTATTTCTCCCGGATTACAAAGATGCTGTTTTCCGACATTTTTTTGTCGGCAGTGAGCCACGGATGCTAAGCTTCGAGCAAAAGTTACAGGCTTGAAAACGGACCCTCGATGCGTATATCTCCAGTGACTATTGCCATTTTATTGCTGGCGTTGACCCCGGTCGAAGCGGTGGCGCGTGATGCGTTGGCGATCTGGGACAGTCGCTGTGAGGAATGTCATGGAGATCCCGCTGAATTTGCGGGCAAGTATCTGTGGAATATAGAGGGGCAGTTGCAGGGCCGGCACCACGTCCACAACTTGAGCCTGTTCATGGGCAATCACTATATTCCCGACCACGAAATCGAAAGCATTAAAAACATGCTGCTAGCCCGGGCCAATTCCCCGCTGCGCTTCGAAGCCGAGTGCGGTGATTGCCACGGCGATGCCAGCGAGTTTGTCGAA
>CAMYML010000011.1 GCA_947259305.1 uncultured Gammaproteobacteria bacterium
ATGCGATCCAGTTAAATACCCTCAAGGCATTGGTCGAACGCGGCCTAAAACCAGCGATCGGTTTTGAGTTTTTTTCCCGTGAACAGACCTCACGACTACTGCAATTCCAGCGGAGTCCGGACAAGTTCCATGGAAAAGACGCCAAACATTCGGCCGAGCAATTGCTGAGAGAACAGCTGGGCTGGGGTGACAACCGCGAGGATGACTGGACTCACCTTTTTCCGGTTTTAAAGTATGCGCGCGAACATAAACTGCCGGTATTTGGAGCAGACCTGAATTCAGGCCTGCGCAAACAGCTATCCAGGCGCGGCTATGACGGATTGAATGGTGTAGAAAAACTGCTGATACAAAGGACTGATTTCAAGGATGATACCTACCGCGAGTATATGTTCCAAAGCTTTACTGTCGCACACTGCGGCTGGCGCGACGATGGCTATCTTGAAAAACTGTATGAAACCTGGTTGTTGCGCAACGAAACCATGGCCCAATCCATCGTTGCCATGCATGCAGCAACTCCCGATCAGCCCGTCGTGGTAATCCTGGGCGGTGCACATACCGAGTACAATATGGCGGTCTTTGAGCGTGTTGCCAATATGAACAGCCAGTTGAAACAGATTAATCTGCGTTTATCTTCGGTCGCCAGGTCTCCCATCCCGGTCCAGGACTACTTCCAGCCCTTGCAGATAGACGGCAAATCATATGGTCCGCCCTATCAGTACATCTGGTTTACCGCGCGCATGCCGGAGCGTGAGGACCCATGCAAGGCCTTCCTTAGATACAAGAACAAACCTGCAAAGCACGGTCAGAAAAAAGATACTGGAGAACAGCCGGAAGATAAAAACGCCGGCCAGTAGTAACTGCAGTCGATTCAATGGGGCACAAACCAGGATTGATGGTCTGGTATCAATTGCGGGGCAATTCCGGGGACGGCATACCTATTTAATAGTTGCCACCCGGTAGCCAGCCATTCTG
This sequence comes from uncultured Gammaproteobacteria bacterium, assembly GCA_947259305.1. Taxonomy (GTDB): domain Bacteria; phylum Pseudomonadota; class Gammaproteobacteria. Next base: position 973 of record CAMYML010000011.1, read on the forward strand.
TGCCACAAAACCAGGAGTAATTTACTAATTCGCCGATGAGGAAATTGAATTAGCTATACTGTCCCCTCTATTCCGAGGAAGTTAGGCCCGGAGCCCGACCGGCTGCCGGCCGGGCTCCTTTCGGTTGTTGGTAAGACTACAGGCTTTTGAGGTACTCGATGAGGGCGCTGCGTTCCTCGCTGGTCAGATTCGGGATGCCCATGCCGCGCTCGACCAGGCGATCGACAGCAGCCGCCAGGTCGGCTGCGCTGCCGTCGTGGAAGTAGGGCGCGGTGCGAGATATGCCTCGAAGCCCAGGCACCTTGATGCCGGCCGCAAGGCCGCCTGCCGGGGGTGTGGCCGTGATCGAATGCAGCCCAGGTCCGGTGAATTCGGCAGAGAGGTGGCAGCTCGCGCAGTTGGCGGCGCCGTGGAAAAGCTCGAAGCCCACTTCGGCCAGCGTTTCGTCGAAGTCTCCAGGCGCAGGGCTCGCGATGCTGCGCATGAAGGTCTGCATGTCGAGCAGTTTCGCGGGCGGCAGGACGTCGTTGCCGGGTTTCTCCATTTCGGAAACAATCAGTGCGTCGACGAGCTCCTGCGGCGGAACGATGCTAAGCTCAGGCGGGAAGGTACCGCCGCCGACACCGCCTTTAACCGCGAACGGCGGTATGCCAAAGGCGCCGTTGCCGTGAAAGACAAGGTCGTAAACAGCCTCGCTGATGCTCGCCAGCGCGTTGTTATCCGCGCCATTGTCGACGAACAGGCCGTCCCAGCCGATCCGGTATCCCTGCTCGGCAAGATCGACGAAATTCCAGATCGGCGGATAGGTCGTCGGGTTGTCGACGCCGTCCTCGAGTGGGTTGCGGTCCACGTTGGGCAGATCCAGTGCGCGCACGTCGAAGCGTCCCGAACCCCAGCCATTGAGCAGGTTGGACAGCCCAAGCGCCTGGGCGGTGGGCGTCAGCGCCAGGATTGCGCCGGCGTCGAGCGCATTGTTCGGTACGCCGTCGAACTGCGGCTGACCGACCGGCAGCGCCGTCATTTGGCCAGGCGCCAGTTCGAACTCGGTAGTGCTGGCGGCGACATGGCATAGACTGCAGGTAATGGCTGCCGAGGTCATGACATTGCTGGCCGGGTCGTCGTAACGGCCCACCACGCCGATAACGGCGCCGGACTTGATCAGGGCGCGCGTCACCGACGGGTCTTGCAGGGCAGCCTGCTTGGCGGCGAAGTTGTCGCCGGTGAGGACGTCGACGATCGACTGTGGAACGCGGTTGATGTCGACCTGAACGCCGAGACCGACCGCGGCGGCGGGAGGCACCCCATTGAGCAGGGTGTGCAGGCCGAGCACGTCACCGAAGAAATCCTCGTTGCCGAAGGTTTCGTACATGAAAACATCGCGGCCGCGTGCGACCGCGTCGCCCGACGCGATTTGCAGTTCGCGGTGGATCGCGCGATAAGTCGCGCGAAGCTCTGTCGTCAGAGTCACCACGGTCGACTGTGAGGGTCGATAAAAACTGGCCGGCTGGCGTACCCAGCTATCCTCTTCGAGGGTTGCGATTTCAGCGACCTGTGGATGTAGCGGTGGCGTGTCCACCGCGAGCGCGATTTTCAGCGGTGCGCTGAGGGCAAGCTTTCCCTTGCCGCGCTTTCCCTTGCCGCGGCTCTTCAGACTAATGCGGAAAGATCCGCTTGCCGCGGTCTGCGTCGGGGATAGTTCACCCTTGGCGCCAATCGCGCGCACCGTAAGCGTGGAGTCCCTGGACAGCGCGCCGGCTGGTATCGTTACGCTGACCCCGGGCATACCGGGACCGCTGCGGAACTCCCCGCCGTTTTCGGCGGATACGTCGGCTTCAAGCACGAGCCCCACTCCCGCGGGATTGTCGTTCGCGCCTTTTCCTCCGGCGGTAACGGGATTGGAAACGACAAGGCCCAAAATGGCGAGACCGGTAAAAAAGAACCTGACGGAGGCGTTGCGCAGGCTTTGCTCGGGACTGGGTTTCATTTTTTTCCCCTCTGGTGGATGGACGATACGACACGGCGCATCTTTTGCAGGCCAAACTTAGCATCGCAGCGTTAATTGTTCAGTGACAAAGTCACATTGGGCGGGGGTTGCCGAAAAACGCTATCCGGATGCTGAACGTTGTCTGGCGGGGCTTTTATAAAAGCAAAAGGGAAAGCAAAAGGGGACGTAGCGCAGTAAGATCTGCAAATGCACAAAGTAATCGCCCAAGTACCTTTGAAATACCCCGCAAACTCGCAAAAGTGCACAGAATTATGAGAGTTAAGTCAATGATTTATAACGATTGTGCAGGTGACTTGTAATCAGTAGGTCCCGCGTTCGATTCGCGGTGCCGGCACCAATTCGAAGCCCCTGATCAAGGGGCTTTTCTTTGCCTGATCGGTAGATTTGACGCCATTTCTTGGCAAAATTACCTTTTTACTAGATCAATGGCAAAAAATGACTGAATCAGCTTGACTGAATACCTCAGGGCGTGAAGCGGTCCCTTACCCGAGGGTGGAATCGGATAGATCGAATATGCCTGGATGCTCTGCCAGCGCTAGACTCGGCATTCACTCTGAATCGCATGGAAGCGACTCATGTCCACCAGTGGCAAGGCAAGGAACGACTGCGCGGGCTCAAGCGCGTTTCGCTATCAGCGCCATCGGCTCGAGAAAACGCTACTCTATCAGTTGGTGTCGAAGCACTACCCGGTTTTCAGGCAGCAGTTGGCCGACGAAGGCAGGGTACTGCCGGGCTATGTGCAGCGGGAATTCGAAGATTACCTGAAGTGCGGGAGGCTTGAACACGGATTCCTATGAGACATATTAGATAAATCGATTTATATCTGCTACTCATCATCATTTTCTGTTCAACTGATATTTACACTAAAGTGGTCACCCTTTGCTGTCCCCTTTAATTTTAATCCCTGTGTTCTCTCTTCAAATACCCACTGGATCGAACCCAATCGGCAACAAGGCCTGCAGCCAGGGCCTGGCCACGCTCGTTCCAGTGGTTATTGCCATGATGAAAGTAGAGGTCATTACAGTCGCCTGAAGCAAAAGGCTCGTAGAGGTCCACGTGGGGTGCGTCGAGGCGACGCGCAGTCTGTGCAATGGAGCGGGTTAAAACACGCCGATCGTAGTCCGGATATCGCTCCGGGTCCACCTGCCAATCATAGGATTTGCAAGCGTCGATCGGTGAGGGAACGATCATCAGCACAAACGGTATCCCTTGCTGCCGGAGAAATCCGACCTGTTCCTCGATCAAGGCATCCATGAGAGCGAGCTTGTACTTCGAGGATTTCTGATCCGGGTGGATAGCCACGTCAGCATCGTAGTGGTCGCTTCGCAGATTGTCCAGCTTGAGGCTGGGGTTGCCATTCGACACATAATCTGTGAATTCATCGTTCCCGCGTTTTAGCCAGGCCTCGATCCAGTCCACATCTGGCGTTGTCCTGTAGGTGGTATCGATGGGGACGTCGGCTAGCCAGCCTGTGTCCAGGCCTAGTCGACGCTCCAGCAAGATGCGCAGATCACGCCGAAGGAGCTCTGGATCTTTCACAACCTTGCCAATGGCCGGCATGTTATTTAAACGCTGGCGCTCTTCGTAGTGACTGAGCAGTTCATCGGTAAGTACGAAACCGTGGCGCTCCAGCACGCCTTCCCGATTCAGGCGAAAGAGCTTGTTGCGGATCAGGTCGCCGACATCGTTATCTGCAAATAGGCTCACAACCACAAGGTCGGGATGAAATTCCGGTACTTCGCGTACCATACGCAGGTAAACCTGATCAGGTCCATAGCCATCGACACCCGCGTTCACGACGCTCACGGGCATGCTTGTCTGTTGGTCAAGATACTGCGCAAGCTTGCCGGCGAAAGTATTCTCAACACTGGAATAGCTGCCCTGGATAAAAGAATCTCCGTAAACAAAGATCCGGTATGCGCCGCGATCCAGCGGGTCACCACCACCTTCGCGAAAACCGAAATTATCGAAACGCGTCTCGATCACTTCGCCCCCATGCTCTGGAAAACGAACGTAGCGCAAGCGACGGGATGCACCGGGTTTGAAGATCAGCTCGGCGTCCAGAACGTGGGAGACCTCGTCCCCCGGGCCTAGTGCGCGCAGAGCAAGCTCCAGCAACCCAAGGGAAACCAGTGTAGAGACAAGGACGAGAAGGAGATTTTTCAACATGGAATGCTATGAGTATAGAACAACTAAAGTGGTCAAAATCCTTTTCTCGGTCTACCCCTGCGATCCTGTCCGACTTTGCACTGAAGCCTTCGTTCAAACATTTCTCGAAACCGACCATTGCCTAAGGGTGAGCCAGTTTCGCAGGCCCTCCCGATATCACTGATCGTTTGATCTTCAAGGTGGCTATTGAATAAAGCCCTGTATTCATGCCGCCTTCGCACTCGGAGTTCGTGCTGTCCGGGCTTTTTAACCCTTTAATTATTAAGCCCCACTCCGGCGGGGTTTTCTTATTTCTGCCGAGCGTCTCTTGTTGGCTGGAGATTGCCCCACGCCACGGTTTTACGGGCGTCAGTTTTTTATGAACAAGGTCGCGATTCAGGTGATCTGATATTTCGCAACAGCCTCGAAAACAGCCCTGACCTCTCGCGAAGGCGCCAGGTTATAAGTTCGATATGTGTCCACAATGGGGAGCCAAACTCTGAAAGGCCGGTTTGAATGCGTTCAACCGGCTTTTCATTTCTGGTAGTTAAACAAGTCTCGCATGAATCACCCTTAACCTGTGCCAGGCAGACACCTGCGTTGAAATTAAGCGGCAGTCGCTCGAGCTCTACCTGGTTACCCGGCGCGCCTTGCCAAAATGCGGCTGGTCAGTCAGTCTACGAAACCGGAAACGATCGAAACTTCGGGGGATACCATGCGCGTCGGTCTGGTTGGTGTGGGAAAGATGGGTACGCCGATAGGCTTACATATGCTCGGTGCCGGTTACCAGGTGACCATGTACGACATTCGGCCGGGTCAGCTTCGAGCGCCGTTGAACGCCGGGGCAATCGCAGCCGATTCCGCTCGCGAGGTGGCCGGGCAAAGCGATGTCGTGTTCACGTCTCTGCCGGGCCCTCAGGAGATTCGGGCGGTTAGCCGGGGAGCGCAGGGACTGTTGGCCGGTCTCGCGCCGGGCAAGGCCTGGTTCGACCTGTCGACCAGTTCACCGACATTGGCCCGGGAGCTGCATTCGGAGTACGCAGCACGCGGTGTACAGATGCTGGATGCACCGGTCAGCGGCGGTCCGTACGGGGCGGAAAGCGGCAAACTGTCGATCTGGGTGGGTGGCGATCGGGCAACCTATGAAAACCACCTTCCGTTGTTACAAACCATCGGTGACGAGGTCAGCCATATTGGCGAGGTCGGCAGCGCGAGCATTGCCAAGCTCGTGCACAACTGTGCCGGGTTTGTCATGTACGCGAGTCTCGCCGAAGTGTTTTCCATGGGTATCAAGGCGGGCCTGGAGGCCGATGTTCTGTGGGAGACCGTTCGCAAGGGCCTTAATGGACGTCGCCCGTTGTTCGATTGCCTGGCTCGCAATTTCATGCCCAGCCAGTACGACGATGCCGACTTCACCCTGGCGCATGCAGAGAAAGATTGTCGGCTTGCCCTCGAACTGGCCGCGGAGCAATCGGTGCCCATGCGGCTGGCGGACCTTGCGCATCGCGAGCTGACATCGGCCATCGATCGGGGATGGAGCGCGCGCGATGCGAGAGCATCGATGCTGCTGCAACTCGAGCGCGCCGGAATCGATCCGCTCGCAGTGACGGCGGAGCGTATCGCGGAAATACTGGCGGATTAAGTAACCAGCATCCGGCAGGGTGGACAGGTTTTTTTATCGCGATTGAATCATCTACGTGGAAATCAAATCTGTCCCCTTTATCCTCGAGCCGCCAGGTTTACAGCTGCTTCGACACTAGGAGCCGCTGCAACCGCCCGGACATTCCGTGAAGCTGATCAGGGCCTCTTCAAACGGCTCCAGATTCGCGTGCCAGCGAGTGGGCACGGTCCAGAAAAGTAACTGGTGGAAGTGGTCTTCACCTTCCAGGGCAACCTGCAGGTAGGCTATCTTGATGTTGTCGACCTCTCCCCGCATTTCGTATTTCAGACCGTTCATGCCATTGATCTCGACCTCGCCCAGGTACTTCACCTGCAAGTTTTCGACCGAATCGCGTAAATTCCGCTCCAGCAAAGCCTTGTAGCCGAATACATCCGTGTTGCTGGTGTATTTTGCCTTCGGCTCTGAAATGACGATCAGGTACTGTTCGCGTTGCAGGTTTGCATACTCGATTCCCGCGATTTTGGTAAGTTCAGGATGCTTCTTCCAGCTCGTGGGGACGCGCATTCTGGTGATGTTGTCGTCGGCAATCACCCACTGGCGATTAATCGCAACCTGCTGACCGCTGTAATTGCCGTCGCGACATTGCGTCGGTCGAAGCTGCTTGGCCAGCGTGCCGCCGCTGCAATCCCACTGCACTGTGTTGTCCACGAGGCCCGGCACATAAAGCAGCGTCTTGCCGTCGAGAAGGCGGTTGCTTTCGGAGCCGAAGGTCATGGTGATCACTCCGTTTTCCGAAACCACTAAGGAAGTCATCGATTCGCCTGACAAATCATCGACTAAACCTGCCTCGGTATTGCTGTTCGGGAAGTATTTTTCGCGTTTGCCGAACTCTGCAATTTTGTCGATGGCCGGTTGAACCGCGTCGATTGACTGCCAGACTTTCGATCTTTGGACATAGTCGTTGTATTGCGGTATCGCGATGGCGGCCAGGATTCCGATAATCCCAATGAACAGGACGGCCGCGACGATCATCATGGCTGCGCCGCCGCCGACGACGTTGCCGTATTTCTGCTCCCAGCGCTCGCGGTCGGTGAGCAGGAACACGATCGCCTCGACCCAGGCAACTGGCCAGGCGATGAAGCCGAACAACAGGTAGATAATGCCAACCCATTGACCGAGATAGAAGCGGTGAATGCCCAGGAAGCCGAGAAAGATGGCGAGCAGCGCGGCGGTTACCTTGCTCTTCGGTTTTCCGACTAGCTGGCGGGTGTCGCACTGCGGGCAGGAACTCACGGTGGCGTCGATCTTCGCCCCGCAGGAACGACAAAATACCTGCTGGTTGACAACCGTGTTTTGTTTCGGCGACGCGTAGGGATTCACTGGCCCGCTGTCCTCTGCGGGTGTTTGTGCCGGCGGTGGCGTTGCCGTGGGCGCTGCCTGCTTTGCCGGGGCCATCGCAGGCGATGGGCCCGGTGCAATGGGCGCCGCAGCGAGTGAAAGGTCGGGGTCGGTGGTGCACTCTACTCCGGCGTTGGTCAGCGTGGCCTGGTACTTCTTCACCGTCTCGGCGGGAACATCCTTTTTCAGTATTGTGCGTTTTCCGGAAAACAGTTTGTCCACGGTGGCACGATCGGCTTTAAAGAGGCGCTGCAAATTGCCTTTGGCAATCTCCATGTCGACACCGTCGGCAATCTTCCCCTCGAAAATAATGTTGTAGCGCTGCGAATCCATCGGCACGAAGAGTTCCCCTGGTCAATACCGCAAAGTTTTTAACGATTATCTTAAACTACAGCCGTACTGAGTATAGTCGACAAACCTGCCGATGCCGCGATGGCCTCGCGGTTCGCAAAATCGCCGAACCCGGCTGCAATGCGTTGTGACGTCGAGTGCTGGCTGCAATAACTCAATCGACTGTCGCAAACGAATTCAGGAAACGTAAACACCCTGTTTCCACTATTCCACAGGTACGGAAAGAGATGCACGCCACCCCCCCCCTTGTTACTAAGGGGAAAAGGGGGGGCTGTCCAATATCATGGTTATCATGCTAATGAAATCAACTGGTTCCATCGCCGATTCGGTGTCTTTTGTCAGACAGAATGGGTGTTGTAACTTTTTGAATTACAAATGAAATAGCTTGATTTGGCAGCCTGGCTTGTAATCAGTAGGTCCGGCGTTCGATGCGTGGTGCCGGCACCAATACAAAGCCCCTGACCGAGGGGCTTTTTGATTGCCTGAACAACAGGATTGAGTCCTCGTGTCCGGATCATTTTTCTTTTATTACCAGTCTGGTTTTGCGACCATTCGGTTATCCTGTTACCCAGGGTGAATTAAGTTAACTGTCACCCTAATTTAAAGATTATCGATATCTGCAGCGATAGCGCCACTTCGCGGTGCCGACAGGGGGATCGGGGCAGTCACGGGATCAAATGGTTTCAATCATAAATTGTGTTTATACTTCGATCTCGCACGCAATAAGGTAACAAATGGAAAATAAGGATCGTCTTTTCACCCGCCGCGACATTCTGAAATCGGGCGCCGCGTCAACGCTATTGCCGTTGATTCCGGGTTCCGTTCTGGCGGCGGCGTCGAAACCACGGGAATACCGGCTAACCGCCAGCAGCACCGCTATCCAGCTGGCAGATAAACCCTTTCCGAAAACGGATACCTGGAGTTTCAATCAACAGTCACCAGGGACGTTATTACGCTTCAGGCAGGGCGAAGCAACCAGAATCGGGGTCACGAACGCGTTACCACAATCGCTGACGGTGCACTGGCACGGATTGAGAATTTCCAATCGCATGGATGGGGTACCGGAACTGACGCAGCAACCAATAGGACCGGGTGAATCGTTCTGGTATGAGTTTACCCCGCCGGATGCTGGTACTTTCTGGTATCACTCGCATTTGAATACGGCCGAACAGGTCGGCCGCGGATTGTATGGGCCCATCATCGTCGAGGAAAAAGAGGCGCCACCCGTCGACCGGGACCTGGTCTGGGTGCTCGACGACTGGCGCCTGGATAATCAGGCACAAATCATCCTCGACTTCGACAATCCGCGCGACCTGGCGCGCGCCGGGCGACTCGGCAATACCGTGACAATCAACGGCAGGATCCCGCAATCGGTTCCGGTGCAGGCCGGGGAACGCATTCGACTGCGCTTGATCAATGCCGCAAACGCACGTATTTTTGCGCTACGTTTTCAGGGCCATCGCAGCCTCATCATCGCAAGAGATGGACAACCCGTAGACCCTTACGAACCGGGTGGACCGATTGTTATCGGTCCCGCACAGCGTTTCGATCTGATACTGGACATGAGCGCAGAGCCCGGCCAGCGCTATTCTGTTATCGACGTAAGTTTCCCCCAGTCTCCGTCCCGCTTGACCAACCTGGTTTATCGGGCGACTCCGGGCCTTGAGCGCGCGGCATTGGCCGACTATCCGGGGCTGCCTGAAAATACGCTCGCCGAACCCGATTTGAGCAACGCCCTGGTGCAGCCTGTCGATTTGAGAGGCGGCGATCTGGGTCAGCTCAAGCGCGCGCGACTCGGTGATCAGCAACTGGAGATCACGCGGCTTTATCTGCTGGGTAAAATGTGGGCGATAAACGATGTCGCCAATGATGGTTTCACGGACGTACCAATGTTCTCCGTCACGCGAGGCAGGACGGTGGTACTCGAGTTCAAGAATCATTCAGCATGGCCACACCCGATGCATTTGCATGGCCATCACTTCAAGGTGATCGAACACTCGCGCGACCGTGAAGTCGTGGGTAAATGGCTGGACACGGTGATGCTGGGACCGGAAGAGTCTGCCCGGGTTGCCTTCGTCGCCGACAACCCGGGTAAGTGGTTGTTCCACTGCCACATTCTGGGGCATGCCCGGGCCGGTATGATGGCGGTGATACAGGTTAGCTGAAGTCCTACATGGATAGCTGGACACCTAACAGCTTTAATCCCTGTACCATTTTCCTGACCGCATCTTCCATGCGCTCAATCGCGCTTTCATAGTCACCTTCGCCGGCCAGCATCATGGCTTCCCGGCTGAACTGATTTCCCTTGTCGTGTAGCTGGTCGAACATCTTCTTGCGTGATTGCTCGAGTGTTCCATTGTTCAATACCTTTTGCCCGAGCGCCACATAATCCAGAAAACGCTCCCGTTCATAGCGGAATTCGTCGGCGGGCGTTTGAAACTCAACGCTGTAGACAACAGTTTCGTTATTGCGAATCTTGATCAGCGCGGTTACAACCATTTGTTTGGCCTGATTGAGTTCCGACTCGGCGGTTCTGAAATCTCCCGTCGCCTGCGCCTGTTCGGCTTGCGCTAGCAAATCCTGTAAATGTTGCTGCTCCAGGAGACCGGCCATGGCGGGGCCTTTTTCAGCCAGGGCGGCGCGAAACGATTCCAGATAGGCGTCGATTTCCGCCCGAGTTTCCCTGATTCTGACTGAATTCTCCGGGTTCGATTTCGCGGGTTTCGCATTGGCGACGGCGGCCGCGGAAAAGCTCTGAATGGACTGGTCGAGCCCGGCCTGCGCCGCATCGAGATTTCCCTGCGCCAGGTGCGCGAGGGCCTGTTCCAGCAAATCATTTGCCCTGGCCAGTAATCTCCTGGCTGCCACGGTTCCGGAGGCAGTTATTTTTTCCGCCGTTTTCGATTTCAGGTAATTTTGTACCAGGGTAATTCCCTGCTCGACGCTTTGTCGTTGCGCCTGCTCACTCGTTGCCGCGGCCTGGGCGCTCGTCGTCGCGATGACCAGGCCTGTAAACAGAAAACCGATACAGCCTCGAATCAGGTTATGGAGCCTTAATGCATGCATACCGGAAAATGAACAAATCCACCAGCCCAGAGAATACCATCACGGTCATATGCCTTGCCACGATGAATGAGTCGATTGCCGCTTCGACGGCTGGTCGAACAACGCATTAGCGCCTTCCGGGCGGTCAGGCGGATGGGGCCACCGTCAACCTGCCCGTCACCCCGTGCTTTTCGATTAGACTGGCGACAAAGCCGCTCGATTTCGCCTGGTCGACAAAATCCTGCAGGAAAGCTGTCGCCAGCTGGCGTTCCGGCCTGGTGCCGATCGCCTGTTGTACCGCGGAGAACTGGCCGTCGAGAATTCTCGCACCGGGCAATTTCCCGACATCCTCGATCAGGCGCGGCCGTAAACCGGCCAGGGCTTCCAGCCCCTGTTCAAGAAAAACATCGAACGAAGCATCCATGCCGTCCGCTTTCACCAGCTCGGCGTGCCGGATATGGTCAATCAGCCAGAGTCCGTAGGCGGCGCGAGCATATACCGCGATGCGATTTCCCGGCGCGTCCACCTCGGAGATGGACCGAATCTGCGAACCGGGCGGCACCAGGTAGGTAGACTCGATTTCCACGTAGGCTGAAGTGAATGCAATCGTTTTTGCGCGTTCCGGTTCGGCGCCGATGTTGGCAATATCCCAGGCATCGTCGAGCGCGGCGTCAGCCACCGCGCCCGGCGTATCGAATAAGACATACTCGACCGGCACCCCGATCCGATCTGCAATCTCGCGCCCCATATCGGGTGAAACGCCTTCGGGTTCACCGGTCGGCGACTTACCGGTGACCAGCAGAAAATTTGAGAGATTGATGGCGACGCGCAATACGCCGCCGGGTGCCAGTTCATTGCGCAGTTGTTCCAGTTTCATAAATTTCAGTATTAGCCGTTGCTTGGAGCGCAGATTATTTCACGAAAACCGAATATGGGTGGACAGAATTTATAAACGCCGTGCCTGGCAGGATCCGGCCTCGCCGGACCAGCTGCCCCACGAAAGCGGGATAGTGCTGCTCGACCAGGCGCAAAAGCCACATGGGATTGGTGTTTTGCCCCCGGGACCCTGCTATCACAGCCTCGCCTGCGCATAGGCATTGCGGCTGCTGATCAGCTGCCGAAACAGGTCAGCCAGTTCGGGCACTCGCGCTGCCTGTACTTCCGGCAGAGCGAGTAAATTTTCCTGCCAGTCATGAACTTTCGGCAGGGCATCGGTTATATGCAGATCCAGCAGATCGCGAAAAATATCCAGGCGGATAAAGATCGGCGCATAGGCGGCATCGATCAACGCGAATTCGCTACCGTTGAAGAAAGGACCGTCGCCTAATACGGCTTCCACCCGGCCGAGGTTAGCGCTCAGTTCGGCGACCTGGCTAGCGAAACTTTGCTGGTCTGGCGCAACCATGATCTGGAAAGTCAGGCTGCAGCAACTCCCCCCAAACTCGATCCAGCTCTTGTTGATCGCGCGCTGCAAAGGATCAGCCGGATGCAGTTGGCCCGGCGTGATGTCATCGAGAAATTCGTTTATCACCGCCGACTCGAAGATCACCGCATCGTTGTCGACACGCAGCAAGGGTACCTTGCCGAATGGCGAGATATCGTGAAACCAGTCCGGCGGATCGTCGAGATCGATAAAGGTCATCTGGTGCTCGATGCCCTTGTGATTGAGCGTGATAACGGAGCGCTGCACGAACGGGCAGCGCCGGGTGCTGATAAGTTCTAATTGCATGATTTTTCCTCGATCACGGATCGCCTGAATTTATTTTTAACGGTGCCCGTAGCCTGGGCCAGGTCGCAGGTCTGCGGATACTCAGGCAAGGTGCTTGCCGAAAAATTGCAGGCTTCTGGACCATGCCAGTTCCGCCGCGTCCTCGTTGTAACGCCCGGTGGAATCGTTGTGGAAACCGTGGTTGACGCCCGGGTAGACGAATGCCTGGTAATCCACGTTGTTTTTCATGAGCAGCGCTTCGTAAGCCGGCCAGGAAGCGTTCACGCGCTGGTCCAGTTCAGCAAAATGAATCATCAGGGGCCCGCGGACATGGTTGACCAATGGGTCTTTTGCCGGGGTGCCGTAGAAAGGCACCGCGGCGTCGATCACATCCGGCAGGGCCGCGGCCAGCATGTTGCTGATATAACCGCCAAAACAAAAACCGACCACGCCCAGTTTTCCGTTGCTCGACTCAAAGGTTTTCAAGAACCTGGCGGCGGCGATAAAGTCCTGTTCGATTTTCGATCGGTCGAGGGATTTTTGCATTACCTTGCCGGTGTCGTCGTTGCCCGGGTAGCCGCCGAGGCTGTGTAACGCATCGGGGGCAAAGGCGATATAGCCTTGTTTGGCCAGGCGGCGGGCGACATCCTTGATGTAAGGATTCAGACCTCGATTTTCGTGGACCACCAGCACCGTGCCGGTCATGCCGCTCAGCTTGCGTGGTTTGACCAGGTATCCCTTGCCTTCGAGGTGACCTTCGGGCGACTCGAAGTTGGAGAAACTCGCGACGATGTCGGGATCGTTGAAGGATACCTGTTCGGCCAGCGCATAGTTCGGCAGCAACGCACTGGTCAGCAGGCTCATGCTGATGCCGGCGCCGACCAGTGTCGCTAGCCGGGACATGAATGTGCGCCGGTCGATGTCGCCATGCGCGTATTCGTCGTACCAGTCGAAGGCTTCCTGCGGGATCCTGATTTCCGATGAGTCAGTCATTTTTTAGCTCCGGTTGATGATACTGAATAGGGGCAGACGCCGATTAACATATGGCCTGAATCTGACCGAAACAGGCATTTATCAGCAGGCAATATTACCTGATATGCGCATTTATGAAAAAAATTCCTCATTAACGTTCATATAAAAAGTGTTGTTTTTGGGGTGTTTTATATAAGTTAGTCGTCGTAAATCATTGATTTATAAGGACTGAGCCACAGACATGTAATCAGCAGATCCTGCGTTCATTTCAGGCTGGACTGCGATCTCGACGTTGCCGTCATGCGCAATCTCTGCGGGGACAGGTATGATCCGCAAAAGTTAGCCCGCCCCGGCGATGTGGCGGAAACCTGTTGGCTGACCCATTTGCAGCCGGCAGGGGCATGCAGCGATATCGCATCCGAATTTAATATATAACGATTGCCACTGATTCTTCTGGATTTTTGATAGTCTTTGCGAGGCGGAGAAATCCAACCAGGCTACCGGGTCGAATCGCTTTTTGTATCTGCTGGAGTTAATTTGTTGGATAAGTCTGGCAAATCCATTGGATCTAGTGTGGTGCCAATTGTTCTCTCGGTTACATCCTGCAATCTCGATAAGGTTTCAACGAGATTCGATGCTTCATCAATCGCAGTATCATAGTATTTAATAATTTCTCGATTAAAGTCTTTACTCTTCAGTGCTTCCAATTTGAATAATTGCATCTGATTAAGCAGGTTGACTAATATATGGAGGCTCGCATGTATCATCCCGTTGTAGATGCGGGCTACCTCCAATTGCTTGTCTCTCATTACAATATTGTTGGTAAAATGATCGCCAAATATTCCAAAAAGCATGATCAGTATTACGATGACCGTGCGCATCCATAATTCATTGAAATCGCTCGGAAAGAATTCAAAATTATCCTCGCCATATAAAAAATAATGAACTGATGAGTCAAAAAACCAGAAAACAAATGCTATTAGCGAAGCCGCAATAGTGAACATTTTCTTTTTCATAATATTGCTTATCTTGTTATAGGTATTAAGTGTTGCTAATAATAAGCGTTGCAATCCTGCCCGAACAAAAATTGCAAATGCCGGGTCAGAACGCGACGCCCCCCGAATCATAGCAAAATGTGTGCTGTGGTCCCATGGGCGCTGACATAAATCCATGACAGCAATGGCAGCAATGGGGGCAGCAATGGGTGGGCAGCAATGGGGACGGAGGGATTATTTTTTAACCAATCCTCGCCTCAGTCAGGAAGCGTTATTCTGCAAAAGAACAGGGCAGGGTTCTGCGTGGGCGCTTACTTATCTGGCGCTGCATATCGAAAATGAAGCGGAAACACCGGCAGCTTATTGCGCTATTGTGCGGTCCAGCCTCCATCGATGGTAAAAACCGAACCGGTGATCTGTGAGCTTGCCTCGGAACACAGGAACGTAACCATGGCGCCAATGTCGGACGCTGCAATGAAGCTCCGCGAGGGTTGCTTTTCGCGCAGAATCGATTCCGCCGCCTCTTCAGTACTCATGCTTCCAGTCCTGGCTTGGGTTGCTATCTGCGATTCCATCAGCGCGGTTCGAACAAATCCCGGGCACAGGGCATTACAGGTGATCGGTTCGGCCGCTGTTTCCAGAGCAACCGTTTTAGTCAGGCCGACTAGTCCATGCTTGGTCGCCACATAAGCTGATTTGTGCCGACTGGCGACAAGTCCGTGGACCGAGGCAATGTTGATAATTCTACCCCAGGCATTGGCGCGCATCGCCGGTAAAGCCTGGCGGATAAGTCGGAACGGTGCCGACAGGTTGATCTCGACAATGCGGTCCCAGTTTTCATCGGTAAATGTCTCGATCGGGGCAACGTGTTGAACGCCCGCGTTGTTAACCAGGATATCAATGGCGCCGAAGCTGTCCAGAGTATCCGCAATCAATCGCGCGGCTTGCCTCGGAGCGCTGAGGTCGGCATCGCTGAAAAACACTTCATCCGCACCGGTGGCGCGTAAATCGGATATCGCGTCTTCGACCATTGACGGCGTGTCGATCCCGTTGAGCATCAACCGGCAACCGGCTTTGGCCAATTGACGCGCGATTTCCAGGCCGATTCCACTGGTTGATCCGGTGACCAGCGCAATTTTTCCGTCGAGTGGTGTTGTCACACTAATGTCCTGCCCCCATCGACATAGATGGTCTGTCCGGTGATAAAGCCCCCGCCTGGAGAAAGCAGCAATAACAGGGCGCCAATCAGGTCGGCGGCTTGGCCCAGGCGGCCCATCGGAATAGCCGCTATCGCATTGCGCCGAAAGCCGGGATCCGCCAGGTAATCCCGAGTTAAAGGAGTCTCGGTCAGCGCCGGGCCGAGGGCATTGACGAGGATGTTTTGCGCTGCCCACTCGCGCGCCAGTACTCGAACCATCTGTGCAAGTCCCGCCTTGGAGCTTGCGTAGGCGGCATACTCGGGGTTGGCGACAAGGCTGGATACCGATGCAATGTGAACGATCCGTCCACCCGCATCGCGCATGTGTTCGGCAACAGTTTTGGAAAACAGGAAGGCAGCGGTCAGGTTGACATCGATACACTGGCGAAAAACGGCCTCGTCGAAAGTGGCGGCAGCGGCCATAGGCAATAGACCGGCCGCGTTGATTGCACCGTCAATCGTGCCAAACCGGTTCTCTGTGAGTTGCACCATTTCCGACAGGGCGGCCTGCTCGTTGATATCGGCAACCTGGGTCAGCGCTTCGGGAATTGCGGCACCAACCCGTTCAAGCGCGGTCGTGTCAATATCGAACAGGGCTAACCTGGCACCGCGTTCAGCAAGCGCCTTGGCCATCACATGACCTAGCCCTCCGCCCGCGCCGGCAATCAAATAGGTGCTTCCGCTGACGTTGAAAAGTGGATCTGCCACAGGTTCGGGTTTACGCGTCATGCTTGCGAATAACGAACAAAGGTTGATCGAATTCGACCAGCTTGCCGTCTTCCGCCAGGATAGATTCAACGACGCCGTCCGCGGTTGCTTCGATGGTGGTGTAGAGTTTCATTACCTCGATCAGGCACAGCGTGTCACCGGCGGTGACCGTTGCGCCTTGATTAACAAAAGCTGCTTCGTCGGGCGACGGACGGCAATAAAAAGTTCCGGTCATGGGTGACCTCAGCGTCATGTCGTTATCGTCGCTACCCGCCGGGGAATCCTTCGCAACGGTTGTTGACGGCGATGACTGGATTTGGTTTTCCAGCGTTGGGGCGATGCTTTCTGTTTTAGGCGGCAGATTCTTGATTTCATCCGACGCGCCGCCACGGCGGACGACCAGCCGCGTGTTTTCCAGTTCGAGCACGACTTCTTCGCAAGAGGAAGCGTCGATGATTTTTAAAATCTCGGCGACTTCTTTGTAGCTCAGCGACATAAGTTTCTCCTCGAAATTTAGCGGATTGCGCCGCGTCGATAGGTTGCGGCCAGGTTTCTGGCCGCTTGCCTCATTTGCGGTACGTAGGTCAGCATCTGGTTTAAAGTCATGCGTGCCTCCGGTGCGGAAATCGCGATGCCACCGAAACATCGCTCGTCGGCATCGACCACGGGAACCGAGACGCAGACAACGCCATGCATGAATTCCTGATCGTCGGTGCCGATACCGTCCCTGCGGATGCCGGTTAGTGCCGACAGCAGCGGTTCGACGGCGGTGATGGTGTTGGCAGTGTAGGCGGACCTGGGAATGGATTCGAGCAGGGCGCGTAAATCGGAATCAGGCATGCGGCTCAACAGCAACTTGCCAACCGCGGTGCAATGGGCGGGAACGCGACTTCCCGCATCGAATCGAAGTCCCAATGGCCATTTAGCCTCGACCCGATCAAGATAAATCACCTCGCCACCGCTAAGCACTCCATAGTTAACGGTTTCACCAACCTGCTCGGAGATGCCCTGCAAAATCGAGTGACGTAGCGACCTGGGGGCAGCTGCCGCCAGGGTACGGTGCGCCAGATCCACAAGCCCGGCACCCTCGATAAAACCGCTATCGAAGCCGTCGCGCTCGAGAAAGCCCATATCAAGCAGCATGTTGACGACCCTGTGCGCAGTGGGTTTTGTCATCCCTGTTCCGCGGATGATTTCGGCCATCCTGGTGGCTTCGGGGTTCCGGGAAACAACTTCCAGAACGGAAAAGGCCTTCCCCGTTACGCCTAAACCAGCCAGCTGCTCATAACGCTCGGCCTGGTCGTTCAATCCGGTTTCAGACTCGCGGCCGGAGCTTTCGACGACAGAAAATTGCTTGGTCTTATCCATCATAAATTAAGTTTGTCCCGCGAAAACTTGACAGTAGTGTAAACGGGCTTACACTATGCCGGTCTTGAATTATAAAATCAATAGTCTTGTAAAATGAGACATAATAAAAATACAATCTTCCCATATATCAGGCATCGTGGTGCCCTGAATGACTGATATGCCGGGATTCAAACGGATTCTGATCGCCAATCGAGGCGAGATCGCGCTTCGGGCGATCCGCGTTTGTCATCAACTTGGCTTGCAGGCGGTCGCCGTATATTCCACGGCCGACACGGTCTCTCCACACGTCTGGGCTGCTGATCGGGCGGTGTGTATCGGTGCGCCAGCGGCGCAGAACAGCTACCTGGCCATTGCGCCGCTAATCCACGTTGCCATTGAAACCGGTTGTGACGCGGTTTACCCCGGCTATGGTTTTCTGGCCGAAAACGCCGACTTTGCACAACAGTGTGCGCAGCACGGGATAAAATTTATCGGTCCGTCTGTCGAGACAATCAGTGTCATGGGTGACAAGTCAAAAGCGCGCGAACTGGCGCTTGCACAGGGAGTGCCCGTTGTTCCCGGTTCGGCTGGAGCCTATCTCGATGTCGAGGCTGCTCTCGAAGTAGTCGAGGAAGTCGGTTTTCCCATGCTGCTGAAGGCGCGTTCCGGCGGCGGTGGCCGGGGTATGCGGGTGGTAAACGAGTTGTCTGAATTCGCTGGCGCATTTGCCCAGGCAACGCGTGAAGCAGAAGCGGCTTTTGCCGATGGCGCTGTATACATGGAGCGTTTCTTTCCCACTGTACGTCATATCGAGGTTCAGGTTTTAGGTAATGGCAAAGGCGACGCAATAGTTTTCGACGAGCGCGATTGCAGCGTGCAAAGACGTCACCAGAAACTGATTGAGGAATCGCCGTCACCGGTAGTCGAGCCAGACCTGCGCCAACGCTTGCTGGCCGCCGCCGCGAAATTGACCCGGGGAATTTGCTACGAAGGTGCGGGCACGGTGGAGTTCATTCTTGCGCTGGAAACAGGAGCGTTCTTTTTCATCGAAATGAATACTCGAATTCAGGTCGAACACCCGGTAACGGAAATGCGTTGCGGGATCGACCTGGTTCGGGCGCAGTTCGACATCGCCGCGGGAAAGCCGCTGCCGGAGCACGATGCAAACAGTCAACCCGGGGGGCATGCCATCGAATTTCGGATCAATGCCGAGGATTATCGACGAGATTTTCAGCCGACACCCGGTACCTTGAGCCGGTGGCGGCCGCCCCGGGGCTGTGGCATTCGTCTCGACAGCGCCGCATTCGAAGGCCAGCGCATATCTCCCTTCTACGATTCGATGATCGCCAGGCTGATCGTCCACGGAAGCTCGCGTGAAAATGCGCTGCACAAAGCCCGCGACGCCCTCAAACGATTTGATTGCCAGGGAATTGCGACCACTATCGATTTTCACCGCAGGCTGATCGACGACGCGGCGTTTATCGGAAATGCCGTTCACACCCGCTGGATTGAAACCGAATGGTCGGCTAACACCGCAGGGGAGTCGCCAACTTGAAACCTGTACGCCTGATAGATGTTACCTTGCGTGACGCTCACCAGTGCCTGTGGGCGACGCGCATGACAACCGCCATGATGAAGGATATCGTTCCGCGGCTCGACCGCGCGGGTTTCGAAGCTATCGACCTTGTCGGCGGCGCGGTGTTTGATGTCTGCGTACGCTATCTTCGAGAAGACCCATGGGAGCGCATGCGCATTCTCAACGCCTGGGTTGAAAAGACGCCGCTGATCATTCATACCCGTGGGCAAAGCCTGTTTACCTTCGAATTTTTCGCAGACGACGTGGTCGAGCTTGCGGCAGAGCGGTTTGCCGCCAACGGTATGCGTTATCACACGGTTTACGACGCATTGAATGATATTCGTAATCTGGAAATCCCGATTCTGGCAGCACGCAATCTCGGTATTCATACGGTGCCGGGTTTAGTCTATTCGCACAGCCCGGTGCACAGCGATGCCTACTACGCGCAAAAAGCCCGGGACCTGGTCCAGCTCGGAGTCGACGGGGTTTTCATCAAGGATCCCAGCGGGCTGCTGACACCAGAAAGAATCGCCACCCTGGTGCCGGCGATCAAGGCAGCGATCGGTGATTTGCCGCTACAACTTCACACGCACTGCCTTTCGGGACTGGCACCCTATGTTGCATTGCAGTCGGTTCAGTACGGAGTCGATGTGGTGCATACCGCGACATCGACATTAGCTAACGGCGCCTCGCATCCGCCGACGGAACTGTTCGTGCGGAATTGTCGGCGTCGGGATTATGCGGTCGATCTCGATCTGAGCCCGATCGAAGAGGTTGCCGAGCGCCTGGCGTATATCGCCGAGCGCGAGGATAAACCGACCGGGTCGCCGCTACCGTATGACGAGTTTCATTTCCACCATCAGGTTGCCGGCGGCATGATCTCGAATCTTCGATTTCAACTGGAAGGCGTCGGCCTGGAAAACCGAATCGAGGAAATTCTCGAAGAGGCAGGCCGGGTACGTGCTGACCTGGGTTATCCGATTGTGGTCAGCCCCTTTGCGCAATACATCGTTACCCAGTCCGTACTCAATGTCATGGCCATGGACCAGGGAAGGGAGCGATTCAGTACCGTTCCGGATGAAGTTCGCCTTTACGTACGTGGCGGTTATGGCGAGATTGCGGGTCAAATCGATGCCAATCTCTATGACCGGATCACCCGGGGTGCGGCGCCAATCACCGAGCGCCCGGGCGCTCTGGTCGAGCCAGCGCTAAAGGCGCTGCGAAAAAATCGCGGTCCGTTTACATCTGATGACGATCTTTTGCTAGCGGCCTTTTATGATGAAACACAGTACGGCGCGCTAAAGGAAGCGGGCCCTGTTTCAACCAACTATCCACTGATGGAAACCCCGCTGCTGACGCTCGTCAAAGAGCTTGCGCAGCGACCCTCGGTTAAGACTTTTCATTTCATCCAGAATACATCTTGAGCAGAAATGGACGTAACCCCGGTTTTTGGTTATTGGTAACACAACTCCGCACCTGGCCAGGCTGTATGCAGGAGATTCAAAACAGAATTCTGCGCTGCCAATGAAAACTGTGCTTGCGGGCACAGCGGGATACCCGTGACGCCAAGCACATGAAATTCGGACTGACCAAACTGCAGCAATTCATAATGCAGGTGCGCTTCCTGGTTCACTGCTTTCAGGTAGCCAAGCATATCGCCTTGAGTCACGGTCTGCCCCAAAGCAACCATTATATTGCTAAGTTGAGCCTGGCCGACTGCCGGATCGCTGGACATGGTTCGAAAATAATATTTATTCGTCAACGGAATAAAATAGCCCCCGATTTCGGGG
The DNA here is from genome assembly GCA_947259305.1 of uncultured Gammaproteobacteria bacterium. Classification (GTDB taxonomy): domain Bacteria; phylum Pseudomonadota; class Gammaproteobacteria. The sequence continues at coordinate 21,835 of CAMYML010000011.1, forward strand.
TCCATGACGTACTCGTCACAGGCGATCGCGACTTCCACCTGCCAGTTTCCGGTCATGCTGTCCTGTTGTAATTCCAGGGCGTCGATCTTCCCGGAACAGGCTGCCTGCCAGGATTTCAAGTAGCCTTGTGGGTAAATATCCAGGCCGTCATGAATTCTGCCCCAGGGCAAGTTGTCGTATTGTGCATTAAAGTAATCATTAATCTCACGCATGTCAGATTCATTTTCGTAAGGCGTTACCAGACTGAGCGGTTGCGGTTCGAGGCGCACGAAGTTAGCGCTAACCGTAGTATCTGCTTTCAACTTGTTGCTGCATGGACCAGTAGCGCTACAATCCGCGCTCCAGCCGGTAAACACGCTACCGGTATACGGCTGCGCGCTGAGCACGACCCGAGTATTTTTGGCATAGTCCTCACTGCAGTCGATTTGACAATATATACCCACCGGATCCGAACTCACCCGGCCGGGAACGGCGCATCCATTTCGATCCTTCCCGTGATTCCGTCGGCGCGCGCAAGGCGCCTTCCTCATGTTTTGTAACCTCGCCATAATCAGTAGCCCATAGTAAGAGAACAGTATTCCTGTTCCCGGGTTATTGGTATGGTTAAGGCAAATAATTTGAATCGTATGGAATAAATACCGGTCAGCGCTGTTTATGTTATTGAGCGCTACGAATTGCGACTCAAATTCGATATTAAAAACAGGAGACATTCAAAATGACAAATAAATTCAAAATACTGCCAGGCATATTAATGCTGGCCATAAGCCTTCCGGTTTTCGCGGGCAGCTGCCCGAAAGACATGAAAAAAATCGACGCGGCACTGGCGGGCAATCCCTCGGTAAGTGCCAGTGATATGTCGCGTATCAAGGAACTTCGGGCTTCCGGAGAAAATCTGCATAAATCGGGACAACATGCGGATTCCGTCGCGGATTTGCACGAGGCCATGAAATTGCTTGGTATCGAGTAGTACTGGTCACTCCGGTACCGGATCAGTCGCTTGAGTCGATTCGAAACCCTGCTCGTCGAGGAGATACCAGCCTTGCGGCGGTACGCCCGGGCGTTGTGCGGGGATTTCAGTGAGGCGGATGATCTGGTGCAGGAGTGCCTGGCGAGGGCTGTCAGCCGCCGCAAGCTCTGGATCGGCCACCGGGGAATTCGCCCCTGGCTGTTTACGATCCTGCACAATATTTTTGTCAATGGTTTACGTCGCCAGGCCAATTCCCGTGTTGTCGGAACGGCTGAATATCATGCGCAATCCATTGCATCGGAGCAGGATGCAGATTTGCTTTGCGCGCTGTCGGATTTTGAAAAGGCGATACAGCAGCTTTCCGCCGATCAACGCGAAGTCCTGTTGCTCGTGGGATTGGAGCAGATGTCCTACAAGGAGACTTCGAAAATTACCGGGGCACCCGTGGGCACGGTGATGTCGCGCTTGTCGCGCGCCAGAGAGCAATTGCGTAAGAGCCTGGACGGAGAAATTAAACTTGCAAATATCAAACGCGTAAAATGAACCAGCGTAATCAAATAGTGACCGAAAACAATCTACAGAAATTTGTCGACGGCGAGTTGAGTGAAGCGAAGGCCGGCATGCTTGCCGAGATTGTCGCTGGCGATGAGACGCTCAAAAAGAAGGTCCACGAATATCGGGAAATCAATCGAAGATTACTCGAAATTTACGCTGAAAAGCAGCCAGAGCCTCTGCCTGCAAGGTTTTCAATTGTCGTGTCAGGGCGCAATGGATTGCCGGTATTGCGAGTCGCGGTTTCGGTTTTATGGCTTTTTGTCGGCGGGCTGATCGGCTATGCCCTGCAGGGTCAGCTCGAATCGGGTGAGTTCGTCAGGCCGTTACCGGTCGAGGCGGCGTTTGCCCACGCCGTCTATGTGCCCGAGGTAAGGCATCCCGTGGAAGTTAACGCTTCCGAGCAGGAACACCTCAATGCCTGGTTATCGAAGCGCCTGGCGCGGCCGATAGCCGCGCCGGATCTGCGCGCGGCGGGTTACGCGCTCATCGGCGGCAGATTGCTGCCCGACGCACACCGTCCGGCGGCACAATTCATGTTCGAAGATGCCACGGGTCAGCGAATAACACTCTATATCCGTCATGGCCGCGATGCCCGGGCGTCGTCATTTTCATATGCCGAGAGTAACGGACTCGGAATTGTTTACTGGGTCGACAATGGCCTGGCCTATGCGCTGACCGCGGCCGCGGATAAAACCACGCTTACCGAGGCAGCGCAAATCGTATACCGGGAAGTAAACCCTTAACCTCTTTTCGATCGGGTAACGGACGACTCGGGACGAGCCGGGCTCCGTCTTTTACCTGCCTGTGTAGAAATAGCGCTGGTTGAAGGATTTGAGCGCTATTTGAGTGCAGGCACGATGCTCACCGCCGGTCGGATTCTGATCAACCCGATTCAGGATTGGTAGCAACCCGAGCCAACGAGAGGCTGACGCTATCTACCAGCCCGGGAGTAAGTTGCCGCAGGTCTGCAGCCGCTAAACAGGCATCGATGGGGCAATCAAATTATCTTGCCCGAAAACCTGTATCTCCCGAAATTTTTTGTGACCCCATGGAATAAACCTGCTTGCGGGCTGTATATCTTACAGAGCACGGGCATATGCCATGGCTCGGAATTGTTGTAAAACTCAGGGGACATTAAAAGGAGATCTGAATCATGAGAATAATCTTACTCGCGTGCACGCTCGGGTTGCTTTTTTCCGGCAACAGTTTTGCCGATAAACCGATGCGCTTCAAGGCACAGCTCGAGGGCTTCGACCTGACCGGTGCGCCCGTGGCGACCGCCGCCACCGGCCAGGCCAGGCTAGAAGTCATCGATGACGGCAGCGCGCTGGCCTTTCGCGTCAACATCGAAAACTTCGATAATCTGCTGATGGCGCACATCCACGTTGCCGACGGCCCGGTAATGCTGACCGATCCTTCGGGACCGCCGGTATACTGGTTCAACGGCGGTCCACCGCCGGGAGACACCCTGGCTGAAAAAGTGAACGGACGACTTGCCCAGGGATATATCTTTACCGCAAGCCAGCTCGATTCGCCGAGAGCCGACGTCGCCACGGTAGAGGAACTGATCGAGGCCATTAGCCAGGGACGCGCCTCCGTTATCATCCACTCCAGCGACTTTCCCCGCGGCGAATTGCGCGGCACGTTGCAATAGTAATGCGGGGACAGTATACCTGTTAGCGATTATCTGGTTTGGCTGAAAAGTATACTGTCCCCGAAATTGTCAATCCCCTTGTGAGGTCACGACGGCCTAACGCAAAAAGCGCTCTTCGTTAGCCCTCACTTCATCCATCTTCTGCAACCTGAAGATCTCGGAGACGGGTACGATTTCTGCGTTCACATTCTGAATGCCGCCATCGTTGATTATCTGCGCAAACACTTTCTGCATGGCGGTGACCGAGGCGCGAATCGCGTGATTGCCATAAATCAGCATCTTGACCTTTTTCAACGCAATGGCGGGTGCTTCGGTCATCTGCGGATACGCCGTGGGTACGATCACCAGCGGGACCGGACCGTCCCAGGCGTTGATGAAGCTCTCGATCTCGTCCGGTGTTTTCTGCTTCGAGTGGATCAGGATCATGTCGGCACCGGCTGCGGCGTACTTGCCGGCCCGCGCCAGAGCGACTTCCTCGCCGAGTCCGGCGATCAAGGCTTCATCGCGGGCAATGATCAGAAAATCCGGATCCTTGCGCGCATGCACGGCGGCCTCGATCTTGCCCTGGAACTCCTCGATCCGCAGCAGCTCCTGGCGCCCGCCGGCAATCAGGCTGGTCACCTTGGGAAAAGTTTTATCCTCGATCACGACCGCGGCGGCGCCGGCGCCTTCGTATTGCTCGATGGTGTGCAGAATGTTGATCGCATTGCCGTAGCCGGTGTCTACATCGGCGACGATCGGCAGGCTCGTGCGTTCCGCCATCGCGCGCATGGTGGAGAGGTGTTCGGTCATCGTCACGAGGCTCACATCCGGCAGCCCATTGGCTGCCGACAATTCAAAGCCACTCGCCCAGATCCCGTCAAACCCCGCTTCTTCGACTAACATCGCGGACAGGGGATTGTGTGCGGCCATGATTCTGGCCAGGGCACCATTGGTGACGATTTCACTCGAAGCGAAGCTGTCATTCGTTATGCCGATTTGTCGCGTGCCGGCAAGATTTTCCCCATGGAATCAAGATTATTGTTGTGCCTTATAGCGCAACCAGGCACTCAATTCGATCTCATCGACCACTCCTTGTGCCGCCTCGATTATTAGGTCTCCCGCTGCTTCATGTTCGTAAACCAATGCTACATCATTCAGTGCAAGGCAGACGTCCATGCAAGCGAAGGCTGTGCGTTTGTTTGCCTCGTTGAAAACACGATTCACCGCCAGAAAGCAGGCATAGCAGGCGGCTAAATCGTAGGCATCGCCGATCATTCCAAACGACATTCTGTTTTCGATGCGCGCAAGCACTGCATCTAGTGACTTATCGCCAGCCATTCCCTGGAGCTCATTCTTATTTATGACAAGATCATGGATCTCGACTACGTCCGTGGCTGTCAGGAATTTCAACGCTACTTGTCTTTCAAATATTCAAGTGTCGCTGCAAGCTTCTTTTTGCGATTTTTGAATTCTGCAGCTGCTTCTCCAGGCTCAGCTGCTGCAAAACTTAATTTTTCGACCGCCGATGCAGGTACAAAATAACCTTCTAAACGATCTCGGTTCAGAATCGCTACCGGTTTTCCGCCAGCTTGTTTGATGACTTTCTTAGGATTGCGCAGTTCGGTAAGCGAAGCTGTTTTATTGGTTAGCAGGTTTTGCATGGATTATGCCTGAAAGCTGTTTGAATGAATATTATAGTATACATTTAAATGTACATCTAATTATAAACTGCCTCAGTTAAAATTACATAGAAAGTATCGTTAATCCGGGGACACAATACTTATTATCTGCAATTAGTTAATCCGGGGACACAATACTTATTATCTGCAATTAAGTATTGTGTCCCTGGAATTGGCTGGAATTGGGTGTCCCTGGAATTGGCTGGAATTGGGTGTCCCTGGAATTGGCTGGAATTGGGTGTCCCTGGAATTGGC
>CAMYML010000012.1 GCA_947259305.1 uncultured Gammaproteobacteria bacterium
GATATCACGGGCATACCCATTCGGCAATAGCGCCTGAACATACACCACCCTGGAGCCGTCCTTGATCCACAAGCGCTCGCTCGACTGCAGCGCGGTGCTATTTTTCTGGCCCAGGTTTTTCAACCTGGCGGCACCGGTCTCGGTGTCGGGAACTACCCAGTCAGCCAGCAAGAAGCTCACAAGCGCGAGCACAAGCGCCGCCTGCAGCACCGCGGCCAGCATCCGATACAGGGAAACTCCCGATGCCTGCATCGCGATAATTTCACTATTGCCGGCGAGCGCGCCAAGACTCAGGATGCTTCCGAGCAATACCGCGAGCGGCATGAACTCCACGATCTTGCCCGGGGTACTGAGGGCGATATATTCGAGCACCTGCAACAGGCCGTAGCCTTCCTGGGCCATGTTATCGAGCTCTCGTACGAAAGTGAAAAAAAGGCTCAGGCTGACCAGCAATAATAGCGCTCCCAGGGTACCGAGGTGGATGCTGCGCTGAATATAGCGATTAATAATCATGCTGCTCCCCGCGCAAAAATAAACCCTCGATTACGCTGGTACAATAAAACGAAGGCCAGACCCAGAAAAACCAGGTGCACCCACCAGAAGTTAAGCACTACCGGAAACGCATTGGCTTCGAGCTGGGCGCGGGTAACTGCTAATAAATTGAAATACACGATATAGATCAGCAAGGCATAACCCACTTTGCCAAAGCGGCCCCGGCGGGGTGCGATGTAAGCCAGCGGCACCGCTACCAGCCCCAGCACCAGCAATACTATTGGAACCGCAATACGCCAGTGGAGTTCAGCCCTGTGCCCCGGCGTTGTCGAAGCCCAGAGTTCGGTCAGGGTCATTTGTTCGCTGCGCTTCCGCGACGCCGACGGCTGGTTCCTGTTTTCCAGCAGAATACCATGTTGGCCATAACTGATTATTCGGTGTTCGACGTCGCCCGGCCGACCCTCGAAACGCTCGCCGGGACCGACCACAAGAAACAGGTCTCCCGTGCTTTCTTCGATTTTTTGCCGACCGCTGTCGGCAGTCTCCAGCACTCTATAGTCGTCCCGGGTCTGACTGATAATTATGTTCTTCAATTCCTGGCGGTCGTCACTGACTGACTCCATGAAAAAGACCAGGTCCCCGCTTTTACTCTGGTTGAACTGACCGGATTTTATTTGCTGAAACTCGTGCTGGTTTTCGCCGTGATCGATGATCGCCTGCGCCTTGCGCTGCACCTGCGCGTTCAGCCACAGGCTGGCATAGGCGCTAAACACCAGTGCCGGTAGCAAGACGAGAGCCACCGGCTTGTAAAACTCGCGATAGCCGATGCCGCAGGCGTTCATTACGACTATTTCATGATCCTTGTACATTCTGCCGAAGGCGAAAACGATGCCAAGAAACAGGCTGATAGGCAGCAACAACGACAGGATGTTGATCGACTGGCTGAGTAAAACCGGTGTCAGCGCCTGCTGCGGAATATCGCCATCGGCGATATCGGCGAGTACCCGTCCAAGCGCATTACTGACCAGAATGACAAACAGCACCAGCAAGGTCGCAGAACTGGTTTTCAGAATCTCGCGTGCCAGGTAGCCTGTAATCAAATTGCCCATCGATATAATATGAGATTGCCGTCGAGTGCCTGGCCTGCAGATTGCACCAGTATCCCGGATGATGACGCTGGACAGATGCGCCAGAACGCCGGGCTGGACCTCAACTCATAGCCATAGCTATGGGTTGAGGGAAGACCAAGTTCTGGTGTGTCTGGACAAGTCAGCGCCAGGATAGGGCTCGGGCCGATAACGAGTTGCATGTTAGTAAGTTTCCCTGATGCTGTCATTCTACCTGATTATCGGCCGGCTATTGAAAAGCCCGAGACCGACTGGTGCAATATGCAGTCCAGCCTAATCGGTGCCAGCTTAAACCAGGCTGAATAATTTAAAGCAGCGCTGCATAAGTCTTCCTGATTTAGCAGAGCAGGCAAACCGCAAAATTCGATTTTGCAGTTTTCTCCGTTTTCCAGTCACTTACGCGACCGGAAAATCGTGGCACATCCCTGGACCGCAGGTATCTCTGCTTTGTGCAGAGATTCCCGGACATTTTCGACTGGTTTTTTCTGACGCTTCACGTATCTTATCGCGTTATCCAAACAATCAACACCAGGAAAGTCATGGAATTCAGCCTCAAACACAACTCTCCCGAAAGCGCGCGTGGCGCCTGCCAGATCATTACCGTTGGCCAGGGTCGTAAACTGTCCAAAAGCGGGCAGCGTGTCGACAAGGCGAGCAAGGGAATCCTGAGCTCGATACTGAAACGCGGTGACATGGAGGCCACGCTGGGGCAAACCCTGCTGCTGTCGTCGGTTCCCGGGTTGGCCGTGCAACGCGTTTTGCTGGTCGGATGCGGTAAGGAAAGCGATATGAACGAACGCGGATTCATCCGCGTGATCAATGCCATCGCCAGCGCGCTAGCCGCATCCGGCGCGCGTGATGCCGAGTTCTACGCGGACGATATTAAACTCAAGGGTCGCGATCTGGCCTGGAAAATCCGGCACAGTGCGCTGATCCTGAGCAACAGCGAATACCATTTCGATCAGCTTAAAAGCGACAAGCAGGAGCGCCGCAAGGGTTTGCGCAAGCTGGGATTCAACATCGCTCGCAGCGATGCAACCCGGGCGAGGTCAGCGATCGACGAAGCCACGGCGATTAGCGCCGGCATGAGCCTGGCGCGCGACCTGGGCAATCTCCCCGCCAATATCTGTACCCCCGGTTATATCGCCAGGCAGGCCCGGCAACTGGCCAGTGGTGACAAGCGGCTGCGCGTCAATGTACTCGAAGAAGCCGAAATGAAACGGCTGAAAATGGGGTCACTGTTATCGGTGAGCGCCGGCAGCCGGCAGCCGGCAAAGCTGGTCGTGCTCGAATATCGTGGGGCCGCGGCAAAAGAGCAACCGATCGCGCTGGTGGGCAAGGGCGTTACCTTCGACACCGGCGGCATCTCGCTCAAGCCCGGCGCCGCGATGGATGAAATGAAGTTCGACATGTGCGGCGCGGCCTCGGTGCTGGGCACGCTCAAGGCGGTCAGTCAACTACAGTTGCCGATCAATGTCGTCGGCATCGTTCCAGCGACCGAGAACATGCCCGACGGACTCGCCACCAAACCCGGCGACATCGTTACCAGCATGTCGGGCCAGACGATCGAAATCCTCAATACCGATGCCGAAGGCCGCCTGATTCTATGCGACGCGCTGACCTACGCCGGTAAGTTCAAACCGCGCTGCGTGATCGACATCGCCACCCTGACCGGAGCCGCTATTATTGCGCTCGGCAAGATCCCTTCGGCCGTGCTGGGCAACAACCGGGGCTTGATCAACGATCTGATCAAAAGCGGTGAACAGATCGAAGATAAAATCTGGGAACTGCCGCTGTGGGACGAGTACCAGGACCAGCTTAAGAGTAATTTTGCCGACATGGCGAATATCGGCGGACGCGATGCGGGCACCATTACCGCGGCCTGTTTCCTGTCACGCTTTACCAAGGCGTACAAATGGGCGCATCTCGACATCGCCGGCACGGCGTGGAAATCGGGCGATGACAAGGGCGCAACCGGTCGTCCGGTGCCGTTGTTGACGCAGTACATTCTGAGTCAGATCAAGTAATGACACGCATCGACTTTTACCAGTTGAATCCCGCGCGCCACCGCTATGACCAGGTCGTGTGTCAACTTTGCCAAAAAGCCTACGATAGTGATCAGCTCACCCTGCTGTTAACTCACGACCCGCAACAAAGCCGGCTCCTGGATCAAAAGCTGTGGACTTTTCGCGACGACAGTTTCCTGCCGCACGACAACGAGCAAAGCGCCTGCCCGGTTACTCCGATCCTGATTCACGATAATCCCGATCCCAGGGGTGATCGCCAGTTGCTGATCAACCTGTCGGCATCGGTGCCGCCCTATTTCGCCCAGTTTGAACGGGTTATCGAACTGGTAACCGAGGACAACAGGCAGCAGGCGCGCGCGCATTACAGTTATTACAAGGAGCGCGGATACCCGCTCAACCACGTCAACCTATGAGCGATGAAAGCGACATTCCGACCCTGACCGACCTGATCGAATCGGGCGTTGAAATCAAGATTTCCGACCTGGGCCTGGATGAGGAACTGGAAATCAGGCTCGACGATCCAGACATCGACGCTACCGAAATCGAGTTGACCGAACCCGACCTGGGCGCGATCGATCCATTCAGGGACAACCCCGCCCTAGAACAAACCATCCGCCGCATCCTCGACGAACACCTGGAACTCGCCTGGCAGGAAATCAAACTCGCCATCCAGCGCGACCTCAACAAACCCTGACATTCCTGCCCGCTGTTAGGAGTCCCTCCGACAGCGCGGTCACGGGTGGGGATTTTCAGCGGTCCGACGTATCGGAACGCCGTAAATACGTCCGTGTAGGCTCGTGCGCCGGGTGCGGATCACGCCATCCCTGTCGCGCAACGTTCTGAAAAAGCCCACCCGTGCCCACGCCTCCAGATACTGCAAATCTGGAGATCCAAACGCTTCGGTAGTGATTAAAATACTGGACCAACAGATTGGAATGTTTGAGAGGCAGGCGCAGGGGAATCTTGCGACATAAAGGCCGTGGTGCCGAAAAAGGGTATTTTTTTAAGGGTCAGGCGACATGGAAGTCGCCTGTGGCGAGACCGAGGCAGGGACGCCGAGTCTCGCCTTGCCCTTAAAAAAATACCCTTTTTCGGGAAGCCGCAGGCCACCCGGCCAGTCGCGAGATTCTCCTGCGCCTGCCTCGACCGCAAGGGACAACCAAATCCAGCAAGATGTCATTTATCTGGATATTGATTGGCGTAGAGAAACAGTGCAAAACCGCTGGGGGGCAAGGTATAATCGCGCCCTTTGATTTGCGTCGCTTGAGAGATGGACAAGACTTACGATCCGCACTCGATTGAACAGACCTGGTACCAGCACTGGGAAGACAAGGGTTATTTTGCCGCCAGCGGTGAAGGCGATCCCTACTGTATCGTAATCCCGCCGCCGAACGTGACCGGCAGGCTGCACATGGGCCACGCCTTCCAGGATACGATCATGGATACCCTGATCCGTTATCACCGCATGAAGGGCGACAACACCCTGTGGCAACCGGGTACCGATCACGCCGGCATCGCAACCCAGATGGTGGTCGAGCGCCAACTGGGTCAGGAAGGCAAAACCCGCCACGATCTCGGGCGCGATGCCTTTGTCGAGCGCGTCTGGCAATGGAAAGCCGAATCCGGCGACACCATCACGCGCCAGCTGCGCCGCATGGGCGCCTCGCCCGACTGGTCACGCGAAAGGTTCACCATGGACGAAGGCCTGTCCGCCGCGGTGCAGGAAGTATTCATCAAGCTCTACGAGGAAGACCTGATCTACCGCGGCAAACGCCTGGTCAACTGGGACCCGGTTTTGCACACCGCGATCTCCGATCTCGAAGTCATCAACGAGGAAGAAAACGGTTTTCTCTACCACGTGCGCTACCCGCTTATCGACGGCCCGATCAATGGCGTTACCCATCTGGAGATTGCCACCACCCGACCGGAAACCATTCTCGCCGACGGCGCGCTCGCGGTTAGCCCGGGGGATGAGCGTTACCGCGATTTTATCGGCCAGCAGGTACAGGTGCCGATGACGACCCGCATCATCCCGGTCATTACCGACGACTATGTCGATCCCGAGTTCGGCACCGGTTGCGTCAAGATCACGCCGGCGCATGACTTCAACGATTACGAAGTCGGCCAGCGCCACGAAATGGAGGTGATCAACCTGTTCACCATCGACGCGATCATGAACGAGAACGCGCCACCCGCTTACCAGGGCCTGGACCGCTTCGCGGCGAGGGATAAGATCGTGCAGGATCTGGAAGACGCGGGCCTGATGGTCAAAATTGAGGAGCATGTTTACAAACGTCCTTATGGCGATCGCTCGGGCGTGGTCATCGAACCCTACCTGACCGATCAATGGTTCGTGCGCGCCGAGCCGTTAGCTAAACCGGCTATCGAAGCAGTCAAGGACGGACGCATTCGCTTTATTCCGGAAAACTGGAGCAAGACCTATTACAACTGGATGGAAGACATCCAGGACTGGTGTATCTCGCGTCAGCTGTGGTGGGGCCACCGCATCCCCGCCTGGTACGACAACTACGGCAATATCTACGTCGCCGCCAGCATCGAAGAGGTACGGACAAAGTATGGCCTGGCCGACGATATCGAACTGACCCAGGACGAAGACGTGCTCGACACCTGGTTTTCGTCCGCGCTGTGGCCATTCAGCACGCTCGGCTGGCCCGACCGTGACGATCCGGCGCTAAAAGCTTTTTACCCGACCAGCGTGCTGGTTACCGGCTTCGACATCATCTTTTTCTGGGTCGCGCGCATGATCATGTTCGGCCTCAAGTTCATGGACGAAGTGCCTTTCAAGCAGGTTTATATTCATGGCCTGGTGCGCGACGCCGACGGCAACAAGATGTCGAAATCCAAGGGCAACGTACTCGATCCGCTCGACCTGATTGACGGTATTTCGCTCGACGATCTGCTGGCCAAGCGCACCACCGGGCTGATGCAGCCGGAGATGGCGCCCAAAATCGAAGCCGCCACGCGCAAGCACTTCCCCGACGGTATCCCGGCATACGGCACCGACGCGCTCAGATTTACATTTACCGCGCTGGCCACGACCGGGCGCGATATCCGTTTCGACCTGGGACGCATCGAGGGTTATCGCAATTTCTGCAACAAGCTGTGGAACGCGACCCGCTACGTTTTGCAAAACACCGAGGGCGAAGACTGTACCACGGGTACGCCGACGCTGGCGGATCGCTGGATCATCGCGCGCCTGCAACAGGTCAGCGCAGATATCGCCGCGCATATCGAAAACTATCGCTTCGACCTGGTCGCGCGCGATCTGTACGAATTTGTCTGGAACGACTACTGCGACTGGTACATCGAACTGTCGAAGCCGGTCTTATACTCGGATAACTACCCGGCGACGTCGAAAAAAGCAGCACGCCATACGCTGGTCACGGTGCTCGAGTCTATTCTGCGCCTGTTGCATCCGATCATGCCCTATATCACCGAAGAGCTGTGGCAGCGTGTCGCACCGCTGGCCTGGATCGAAGGTGAGACCATCATGCGTCGTAGCTATCCGCAAGCAGACCCGGCGCTAATCGACGACGCGATTGTAGACGAGCTGGAATGGGTTAAACGTTTCATCATGGGCGTGCGCCAGATCCGCTCCGAGATGGATCTCAAACCCGGGCAGCCACTGCCCGTAATCTGTCAGCACGGTAGCAGTCAGGACCAGCAGCGCATCGAGAACAATCGCGGCCTGCTGGGCTCGCTGGCGAAACTCGAATCGATCACCTGGCTCGAGGCCGAGGCGCAAGCGCCGGATGCGGCAACCTCGCTAGTTGGCGACATGCAGCTGTTGATTCCACTGTCGGGCCTGATCGACAAGGAAGCCGAGCTCGCGCGCCTGCAGAAAAACATCGGCAAGCTCGAGCAGGACGCCGAACGCATCAACTCGAAACTGGCGAACGAAAACTTCGTCGCGCGCGCGCCGGAAGCGGTAGTTAACAAGGAAAAGGAAAAACTTGCCGATGCAGAATCGGCGCTCAGCAGCCTGCGCGCGCAGGCGCAGCGCATCGCCGCGATCTAAACAGCGGTTACAGCAGAAAGATATTGCTCAGAGTCAGTTCTCGGCTGAGTCAACACCCTCGCTTAGGCGGCAGCATTTTACTCTGGGTAAGATCTTGCCCAAAGCTTGCGACATCGGGCGCAGCGAATCAGCTCGACGCAGCAACTTTATTGTGAACTTTTCAAACCACCACGGTTCAAAGCCCCTACAAACCTAAACAATAATCCGGGGGGAGTCACATGATGGGATTAGTCGAAAAGCTGGATACGCCGACGCAGACGATCAGCGATTTGCTGTCGAAACTGCAGGCGCCCTTTCTTTTATTTATCAGGCTCTACGTTGCCTGGGTGTTCCTGAAAGCGGGCATGCACAAGATTAGCGACTGGGATACCACGCTGGTACTGTTCGAATACGAATACCAGGTGCCGCTGTTGGACTTCGAACTCGCGGCCTATCTCGCAACTGTCGGCGAACTTGTCTTTCCAGTGTTCCTGATCGTCGGGCTGGGCACCCGCTTCACCGCAATCGCGCTAAGCTTGGTCAACATCATCGCCGTGGTCTCCTACTACGCAACGCTGGCCAAGGGCGCCGGACTGGTGTGGCATTACCTGTGGGGATCAATGCTGATAACCAGCGTACTCTACGGCGGCGGACTGTTTTCGCTCGACTACTGGATTAAATCGAAACTCGGCAGAAACCTGGACGTCTAGCCGTTTTTTCCGCAGCTAGATAACGAGATAGGGTGTCAGGCGGCTGACCACCGCGGGGTAAGCTGCATACCATTGCCGGTAGCGACGATTCCAGACACGGACTATCTTATTGCGCGCATATAGCCGGTTGTAACTGGCCAGAGGGATGAAATGGTTATGCCCGATACCGTCGACCACGACCAGGCGAAACTCGTCAAAGCCGAGCCGCTTAACCAGGATATTGGCCGGGTTCAAATTGTGAAACACGATCCAGTGATCATACAAATAATGTTTCAGACGTTCTATTTCCGTCACCGCCCAGTCGTTGAAAGCGCGGTCGTTTGACGCGAGATAAGTGTCCAGGGATTTCGATACCCGCCCGTCGTCGTCCAGCACCAGGTCAAACACGGCGCCTTTGCCCAGACTGGTATCCAGCAAGCCATGGAAGACGGTGAGATGGTGGAAGTCCACCGCCCGGTGTCGCAGCCTGGTGTAGTACCTGACCTCACGCCAGAATCGGCCCAGGCGGCGTTCCGGGTGCAGGACCTTGAAACAGCGATCGGGGTTACGCGGATGCCGAAAACACTTACGCTCCGTGCCTTCGGCGATGAAATCCTGCGGAGTCGGTGAAACCGTGTCGCTCATGAAGAAAGCGCTAGCGGAGGGACTGAGGAGTCGTGGTTCATCCCTGAACCAGTCTCCTGGCAAGAGGATTGCCTTTTAATCCGCCTGGCGACGCAGGAATGCAGGAATTTCGAGATACTCCATGCTTTCCTTGTCTTCAGGCATTTCGACGCTATCACCAACAATTTTCTGGCGAATCGCGGTCGGCCGTTCCAGTTTCTTGTAATCGACCTGACCATTGCTTTCCGGCTGAATCGCCGCCGCCGCATGAACCTCGGACAAAATCCTGTCATTGCCGAGTCCCGTGGCCACCATGGTGACGCGTATCTCGCCGTCGGTCATGTTCGAATCGATTACCGTGCCGACCACGACATTGGCATCGGCAGATGCCAGCTCGGTGATGAGGGTGCCGACATCGTCGAGTTCACCGATGGCGAGATCCAGACCTGCGGTGACATTGACCAGGATGCCCTGGGCACCGGAGATATTAACGTCTTCGAGCAACGGTGACGCGATTGCCGCCATCGCCGCTTCCTTGGCGCGATTATCGCCGGTGGCAGCGCCGGAGCCCATCATCGCCATACCCATCTCGGACATGACCGTGCGCACGTCGGCAAAATCGACGTTGATCAAACCCGGGCAGGTAATCAGTTCGGCAATACCCTGCACCGCCCCGCGCAACACGTCATTCGCCTTTTCGAATACTTCCAGCAACGAAGTTTGCTTGCCGAGCACCGGCATCAACTTGTCGTTCGGGATCGTAATCAGCGAATCGACCACGTTGGACAGTTCCTTGATACCGGTATCCGCCTGCGCCATGCGCTTGGTGCGTTCGAAGGCAAACGGCTTGGTCACAACCGCAACCGTCAAAATACCCATTTCCTTGGCAATTTGCGCGATCACCGGGGCCGCGCCGGTACCGGTGCCGCCACCCATGCCGGCGGTAACAAACAGCATATTCGCGCCTTCAATCGCTTCCTGGATACGCTCGCGATCTTCCAGCGCCGCCTGCCGACCGATACCCGGGTCGGCGCCCGCGCCGAGGCCCTTGGTAATACTGGCGCCAATTTGCATTGTCGTGCGCACGTCCATCTTCTTGAGTGCCTGTACGTCGGTGTTGACACACATGTATTCGACGCCTTCGATACCCGCCGAAACCATGTGTTGGACGGCGTTACCACCGCCTCCACCGACACCAATGACCTTGATTACCGGGTCTTTGGAGTGTGAATCCATCAGTTCAAACATGTCTTTATCCTCTTGCTTTTAATTAAAAATTACCCTGAAACCAGCTTTTCATTCTCGCCAAAAGACCAGCTTCGTTTTTATCGTCCAGTTGATAACCGGACAAGCCGGACTGCTGTCGATTTCCAAACAACAACAGTCCAACACCTGTGGCATGAATCGGGTTACGCACCACGTCGACCAGTCCCGACACATACTGCGGATAGCCCAGTCGAACTGGCATATGGAATATTTCTTCCGCCAGTTCGATCGCGCCTTCCATTTTTGAGCTACCGCCGGTCAACACGACCCCGGCGGCGCATATTTCTTCGAACCCGCTGCGGCGCAATTCCGCCTGCACCAGGCTCAATAATTCTTCGTAACGCGGCTCCACCACTTCGGCCAACGTTTGCCTTGCCAGGCGCCGCGGCTCGCGGTCACCGACGCTGGGCACCTCGATGGTTTCATCGTCAGCCGCCAGCTGGCGCAACGCACAGGCGTACTTGACTTTTAAATCGTTGGCATACTGGGTCGGCGTACGCAATGCGACCGCGATGTCGTTGGTGACCTGGTCGCCCGCAATCGGGATCACCGCCGTGTGGCGAATGGCGCCATCCGAAAAAACCGCGATATCGGTGGTGCCGCCACCGATGTCGACCAGACAGACACCCAGCTCTTTTTCGTCTTCGGTCAAAACCGAGCTGGCGGAAGCCAGTTGCTCGAGGATGACGTCATCGACTTCGAGACCGCAGCGACGCACGCATTTGATGATGTTCTGCGCCGCGCTCAGGGCGCCGGTTACGAGGTGCACCTTGGCTTCGAGGCGCACGCCGGACATGCTGATCGGATCGCGAATGCCCTCGGAGTTATCGATCACGAACTCCTGCGGCAACACGTGCAGAATGCGCTGGTCGGCCGGAATTGCGACCGCCTTGGCGGCGTCGATGACGCGCGCCACGTCTGCCGGGGTGACTTCCTTGTCCCTGATGGCAACAATGCCGTGTGAATTGATGCTGCGAACATGGCTGCCGGCGATACCCGCGTATACCGACCGAATCTGACAACCCGCCATCAATTCGGCTTCTTCGACCGCGCGCTGTATCGATTGCACCGTCGATTCGATATTGACCACAACGCCTTTCTTCAGGCCGCGCGAGGGTTGCGTACCGATACCGATTATTTCGATATCACCCTCGACGGTAACCTCACCGACAATCGCCACCACCTTGGAGGTGCCGATATCAAGTCCGACGATCAGGTTGCTCGATGCCTTTTTAGACATTGTCGTTACTCCAGATGGATGCTTTGTCGCGGCCCTGCAGCACCTCTGCTTTCCAGGCAACGGCAAAACCGTTGCTGTAGCGCAGGTCGAGTCGCTGAATCTGTTCTCGCCGCGGCAGGATTTGCTGCAGGTAAATGCTAACCAGGCGATCGATCTTGCGTGCGATATCGCGGCGGCCAAGTTTAATCTGCAAGCCATTAATCAATTCGACATCGAGCGCGCCGCGGCTGTCCACGCGCAACGCCATGAGACGTTCGTCGACACCGTCAAAGCGCGCCTCCAGGGCGTAAAACTGCCGCAACGCCCATTCCGGTCGATGGCTCGCGGCATGCACAATGGGCAAGTGCGCGAAGGCACTGGTATCGGCCAGAAAAACGCTGGCGGAATCGCTTAACAGATGACGCTCGTCCCAGCGCGCCACCGGTTGCTTTTCCATGATCGTAACTCTCAGCTTGTCAGGCCAGACGCGGCGAACCGAGACCGATTCGGTCCAGGATTTCTGGTGCAGAATTTGCTGCAGCTGATGGATATCGAGCGAAAAGAAACCCTGCCCGATGTACTGCTGCAGCGTTTGCTCGACTTCCCTCTGGTTCAGATTTTCGAAAGACCCGGATAGCTGGATCGTGCGGATTGGCAACAGTTCGTCCATGCGCGACAGCGAGTAGCCGGCGAATGCAATCGGCAATAGCAGAAATAACCAGTTATACGATCTGCGCCATTGAAACGAGCTTGTCTGCGCGGCCGGCATTTTACGTTTTGCCTGGGCACCCTGTTTGCGAAACTTAAACATCAGTGTCATCTCCTGTCAGCGTTGCTTCGAGAATCCTGAGGACCAGGTCGGGCATTTCCAGGCCGGCGGCACGCCCAGCCATCGGCACCAGGCTATGGTCGGTCATGCCGGGTACGGTATTGACCTCGATCACCCAGGGCCGCTGCTGCGCGTCGAGCATGAGATCGACCCGGCCCCAGTCGCTCACCCGGGTTGCCCTGATGGTCTGACGAACCAGCCCATTGATTTCATCTACCTTGTCATCGTCGAGACCGCTGGGACAGGTATAAACGGTATCGTCGGCCAGGTACTTGGCTTCGTAATCATAAAATTCACGTGGCGTATCGAGCTTGATCAACGGCAGCACCTCGTCACCGATAAATGCGGCGGTGTATTCGCCGCCGTCGACGAATTTTTCGGCAAACACGGCGCCATAGCGACGCGCCTTTTTCCAGGCCGGGAACAGGTCACCGGCCGCGTGCACCGGGGTCATTCCGATGCTGGAGCCTTCCAGTACCGGCTTGACGAAAACCGGTAAACCAAATTCCGACAACAATCGCTCACAGTCGGCCTCGCTGTACAATTCGATGAAATCCGGCGTCGGAATTCCGCTGCAGCGAATTACTTTTTTGGTCAACACCTTATCAATGGTCAACGCCAGCGCGCCCACACCGCTACCGGTGCTCGGCATCCCGAGGAAATCCAGCACCGCGCGAATCGTACCGTCCTCGCCGCCCCGCCCGTGCAGCACGTTGAACACCCGGTCAACCTCGAGCTCCGCGAGCTGATGGAAAGCGCGCGCCTGCAAATCCACCGGGATTGCATCGACGCCGGCTGCGAGCAGAGCCTGGTACACGGCATTGCCGCTGTTCAGAGAAACTTCGCGCTCGGCGGAATCGCCACCCATCAACACCGCCACCCGGCCGCATTTCGCGGCCGCTCCAGCGGCGGCTTTCTGCAACACGATGCTCATAGAGTTTCGCCCACGATATGCACCTCGGTTTCCAGATCGACGTCAAATTGCCGGGCCACGGTCTGGCGTACATGTACGATCAGCGCCTCGACATCGCTCGCGGTCGTCGCTTCATTGCTGATAATGAAATTCGCGTGTTTATCCGATACGCAGGCGCCACCGAGACAAAATCCCTTGAGGCCCGCGGCTTCGATCAACTGCGCCGCGTATTTTCCCGGTGGATTCTTGAATACCGAGCCGCAGGAGGGCTGGCCAATCGGTTGCGTGGCGTTGCGCTGCCGCAGCAACTGGCGGATGTTGGAGACTTCCCCGACCGCGCGCTGCGCAAAGCGGAACACGGCCGCGACGAACCATTCCTGCGCCGGCAGGTCGACATGACGGTAACCGATATCGAAATCCTGTGGGTCGCGCTCGCTCAGGTTGCCGTGCCGGTCGATCATGATGACGCGCTCCACCACGGCCCAGGTTTCGCCACCAAAGGCGCCCGCATTCATCGCCAGCGCACCGCCGACGGTGCCCGGAATCCCGGCAAAGAAATCACCATCCGCGAGCCCGTTTTTCTGACAGAATTTTGCCAGCCTGGCACAGCTGATACCGCATTCGACATAGACGCCGCCATCCGCCTGCAGGTGGATTTCCCTGAGCGCATTCAACGGCGCGACAACCTGGCCGCGAATGCCGCCATCGCGCACCAGCAGGTTACTGCCCAGTCCAACCCAGAGCAGATCGATTGCGGCATCGAGTCCGGCGAGGAAAGCCTGTAAATCCGCTAAATCGAGTGGCACGTAGTATCGATCCGCGGGTCCGCCCAGGCGCCAGCTGGTGTGCTTTGACATGGGTTCGTCAAACATCAGCTTTCCTCTGGTGGAATCTTTTGCGACCACGTTCATTTACCCTTCCCGCTTGGCTGGTGCCGCGCGAGGAACTCGGCCGCCCAGGCACCGATACTGCCGGCACCGAGGGTGAGGAAAATATCGCCGTCCTGTAATACGGTCTCGACGACCTCGTCGAGACCTTCGAGATTCTCGACAAACACCGGATCGACCTTGCCCCGCCCGCGAATCGAGCGCGCCAGCGCGCGTCCGTCGGCATCCTTGATATGACTCTCCCCCGCCGGGTAGACATCGAGCAGGATCAACTGATCGACCTCGGACAGGACCTGGGTAAAGTCTTCGAACAGGTCACGGGTGCGGGTGTAACGATGCGGTTGAAATAACACCGCGAGCCGTTTATCGGGCCAGGCCGCGCGGATCCCGTCGAGGGTTGCCGCGATTTCATTCGGATGATGAGCGTAGTCATCGATATGCATGATCTTGCCATTGGCAATCTGCAGGTCATCGCTGATCTGGCAGCGGCGTCCGATACCGGAGAATTCGATCAGCGCGCTGCGAATCGCCTGCGGCGAGACACCCAGCTCCCAGGCGATGCCGACCGCGGCGGTGGCGTTAAGCACATTGTGTTTGCCGGGTAGATTGAGTTCGATTTCGAGCACTTCGTCCGCCTCCGGCAGCTGCACGCTAAACCGGGTTCTGGCGCCGTGGGCAGTAATATCGGTAATCCTGACATCGGCATCTTCGGCCTCACCGTAGGTCAACATCGGGCGCGCCACCTGGTCCATGATTTCGCGCACCACCGGATCGTCGATACACAGCACCGCGAGCCCGTAAAACGGCAGGTGATGCAGGAATTCGACGAAGGTTTGCTTGAGTCGTTCGAAATCGCCTTCGTAAGTCGACAGGTGATCGTTGTCGATGTTGGTGACAATCGCCATCATCGGCTGCAGGTACAGAAAGGAGGCATCGCTTTCATCCGCCTCGGCCACCAGGTAATCACTCAGGCCCAGCCGCGCATGCCTGCCGGAACTGATTAGCTTACCGCCGATGACGTAGGTCGGATCGATGTCGCCGCTGGCGAGCACGCTAGCCACCAGGCTGGTGGTGGTGGTCTTGCCGTGGGTACCGGCGACCGCGATGCCGCGCCGAAAACGCATCAGTTCGGCCAGCATTTCGGCGCGCCGCACCACCGGAATACGCAGTTCGCGTGCCGCTTCGATTTCCGGATTGTCGGCATCGATTGCGGTCGATACCACGACCACATGCGCCCTGGCGACGTTTTCGCTGCGATGCCCGATGTCGACCACAATGCCGAGATCGCGCAAATGCCTGACCATCGCGTTTTCGGCGATATCGGAGCCACTGATGTGATAGTTCAGGTTATGAAACACTTCGGCAATACCGCTCATGCCGGCGCCGCCGATACCGGTGAAATGAATATTTCGAATCCGGCGCATGAAATGTTTGGAACTAACCGTCATGCTCGAGCTCCTGCCAGAATGCCCGCGGCCAGGCGCTCGGTCGCATCCGCCTGGAAACAGGCGCGGGCGTTAAGCCCCATTTCCACCAGCGCGGGACGGTTCTGCTGGAAGAACTTCAACTTCAGCGCCAGGTTCTCGGCGCTGAGTTCCGCTTCCACAAGTATCTGCGCGGCCTTGTTACTTTCGAGGAAACGCGCATTGTGGTACTGGTGATTATCGACCGCGAAGGGAAACGGAACCAGCAGCGCGGCGACGCCAGCAGCGCCCAGCTCTGCGATCGTCAGCGCGCCGGCACGGCAAACCACCAGGTCGGCCCAGGCATAGGCCTCGGGCATGTCTTCGATAAAGCTGACCACCTCGGCATCGACTCCGGCGGCGGCATAATTCTGCTGGCAAAGCTGCAGATGACCGTTACCGCATTGATGCCTGACCCGGGGGCGCTGATCCCGATCCAGGCAGGCGATTGCCGCCGGCAGGAAACGATTCAACGCGGCCGCACCGAGGCTGCCGCCGATTACCAGCAGCTGCAGTGGCGACTCCTGCCTGGCCCGCAGGCGTGCGCCTGGATCGCCGAAATCCGCAAAACTCGCGCGCACCGGATTACCGATACACTCGCTTCTTGGCACCACTCGCGCCGCGTCCGGAAACGCAAAGTAGTTGCGCGTCGCCAGACGGCTCAGCAAGCGATTGGTCAGGCCGATGATCGAATTCTGCTCGTGCAGAAACAGTGGAATATCGAGCAGCCAGGCCATCAGGCCGCCGGGGCCGGAGACGAAGCCACCCATGCCGAGCACCGCCTTGGGCTGGATCCGACGTAACACGCGTAACGCTTGCCAGCAGGCGCGTGACAGCCTGAACGGCGCCAGGACCAGCGTCATCAGTCCCTTGCCGCGCAGTCCCTGTACGCTCAGCCATTCGATGGCGAAGTCAGCGGCCGGCACCACGCGCGCCTCGATCCCGCAGCGGGTGCCCAGCCAGACGACATTTTCGCCACGCTGGCGCAGGTTTTCGGCTACCGCCAGCGCCGGAAATACGTGTCCGCCGGTACCGCCGGCCATCACCAGAATCGGTTTTTGCAGGACCGCCGTCATAATCGTTTCACCGCCTTTCTGCGCGGCGCCCTGGCGCTGTCGACGAGCTGATACTCATAGTAAACCCGCAGCACCAGGCCGACCGCGAACGACATGCTGAGAATCGA
Organism: uncultured Gammaproteobacteria bacterium; assembly: GCA_947259305.1. Taxonomy (GTDB): domain Bacteria; phylum Pseudomonadota; class Gammaproteobacteria. The sequence continues at coordinate 16,738 of CAMYML010000012.1, forward strand.
GTTGCCACCGTAGCTGATGAACGGCAGGGTCAGCCCCTTGGTCGGTAACGCGCCCATGTTAACGCCGATGTTGATGACCGCCTGCAGGGTGATGAGCAGGCCGACCCCGTAAGCCAGGTAAGCGCCAAAGGCCTGCTGTTTTTGTAGCGCCATTTTGGCGATCGAAAAACAGCGTATCGCAAGCAGGCCAAACAGCCCGATCAGCAAGACCTGTCCGACAAAACCGAACTCTTCGGCGAAAATGGCAAACATGAAATCCGTGTGCGCTTCCGGCAGGTAAAACAGTTTCTGGATGCTGCCACCGAGGCCGGTGCCGAACCAGCCACCGCTGCCGATGGCAATCAGCGATTGCGTGAGCTGAAATCCGCTGTTGAAGGGATCGGCCCAGGGATCGATGAACGAGGTGATGCGCGCCAGCCGATAAGGCGATGAAACGGCAAGCAAACCCATGATGCCCAGCGTGCCAATAATGAACAGAATGAACTGGCCAAAGCGCACACCGCCCAGGAACATCAGTCCCAGGCCAGTCATCAGCAATACCGCCGCGGCGCCAAAATCGGGTTCCATAACCAGCAGGCCACTGGCGACCGCGAGAATCAGCATCGGTTTGATGAAGCCCATGGTATTGGTCTGCACTTCATCGCTGCGCCGGATCAGGTAGCCACTCAGGTAGATAATCAGAAACAGCTTGGCGACTTCAGAAACCTGGAAGGTAAACAGGCCGAAATTTAGCCAGCGGGTGGCGCCGTTGACGGTATGCCCGACACCGGGGATCAGCACGCAGGCGAGCAGGACGATCGAACCCAGCATCAGCAGCATGCCGTTGATTTTCCAGAACTCCAGCGGAATTTTGCAGGCAAACCACATCAACGCCAGGCTCAACAGAACGCGTAGAAACTGGCGCTTGGCATAGTAAAAGGGATCCAGGGTCTGCTGGTCGGCAATGCCGATGGAAGCCGAGGCCACCATCACCAGGCCGATACAGACCAGCGTCAGGTACAGCAGCAGGATGACGCGGTCGTACTCGGGCGCCAGCGCCGGCTCTACTTTGGCAGCCAGGTTAGCGGTTCTGATCGCCTGGCTAGACATGCTCTATCTGCCGCACGCACTGCATGAAATCGTCGCCGCGCTGTTCGAACTTTTCGTACATATCGAAACTGGCGCAGGCCGGGGCCAGCAGCACGCAATCGCCGGCAACCGCGGTCTCGCGGGCCCTCTGGACCGCTTCGCGCATGTCCCGAACCCGCTCGATTCTGCTGGCGCCCTGCCAGGCTTGCTGCAATCGCCCGGCATCCTCGCCGAGTAACAGAACCCGTTTCACCCTGGCGCGAATGGTATCGGTCATTATCGACATATCGGCGCCTTTCGACTGCCCGCCGGCGATCAGAATAACCGGCCGCTCGCGACCTTCGATCGATGCCCTGGCGGCGCCGACATTGGTCGCCTTGGAATCGTTGATCCACTCGACGCCATCGATCTCGGCAACCCACTGGCTGCGATGCGCAATCCCGGTAAAATCCTGCAACGCGCCGACTATGGCTTGCCTGGAAACACCGAGGCTAAACGCAATCGCCATCGCCGCGAGGCAGTTGGACCAGTTATGCCGGCCACTGACCTTGAGTTGATTAACGTTTAACCAGGCTTCGTCGCCGTGTCCAAGCCAGTAGCCCTTATTCTCGATCATCCTGAAATCGGCGCCCGACGCAGGCTCCAGGCTAAAACTCACATCGTCGGCACCGTGCCGGGTCAACGCGTCATCCAGGTTGCTGACGCAGAGGCTAGCGTTGTCATAGATATGCAGCTTGGCCCGGGTATATTCGGCATAGTCGGCATAGCGATCGAGATGGTCTTCGCTCAGGTTGAGCACGGCCGCAATCCGGGGACGCAGCGAGGTCGTGGTCTCGAGCTGGTAACTGGATAGTTCGAGCACGTAATAATCGGGATCCTGCGCCAGCAAATCGAGCGCGGCGTTACCGATGTTGCCGCCGACCGCGACCTTTTTCCGATCCCGGGCGAGCATCGCGCCAACCAGCGTGGTTACCGTGCTCTTGCCGTTGGAGCCGGTGATCGCGATAACCGGTTTGCTTACCAGCCGAGCAAACAATTCGATATCGCCGAGCAGCATTTTACCCGCTTCGACGGCGGCAACCAGCTCGGGCTGGCGAATCGAAAGCCCGGGGCTGACGACGATGACGTCGGCCCAGCCGGTCAATTCGGCCGTGAGCGGCCCGACATTATAATCGACCGCATCGAAGCGAGATTTCAACTGTCCGAGGTAAGGTGGAATATCGCGCGTGTCCTGGACCCGGCAGCGATACCCGTGTTCAATCAGGTAAGCCGCGACCGAGTAACCGCTCAGGCCCAGCCCGACTACCAGGTAGTTGACGTCTGCCAGCGCTGTCGTCTGTTGCTTCACGTTTAACATTACCGAATCTTTAAACTCGCCAGGCCAATCAGCACCAGCACCACGGTAATAATCCAGAAACGCACGATGATGCGCGGCTCGGGCCATCCCTTTAACTCGTAGTGATGGTGCAGCGGCGCCATGCGAAATATGCGGCGCCCGGTCAACTTGAACGAGGCCACCTGCATTATCACCGAAACCGTTTCGACGACGAAAATACCGCCCATGATAAAAAGCACCAGCTCCTGACGCACGATGACGGCAAGCACGCCGAGCGCTGCGCCCAGCGCGAGCGCACCGACATCACCCATGAATACCTGGGCCGGATAGGTGTTGAACCAGAGAAAGCCGAGGCCGGCACCAACCAGCGCGCCGCAAAATACGACCATTTCCCCGACCCCGGGCACGTAGGGGATACCCAGATAATTGGAAAAATTGAAATTCCCGGTGAGGTAAGCGAATACGCCGAGTGCGCCGCCGACCAGCACGGTTGGTAGGATAGCCAGGCCGTCCAGGCCGTCAGTCAGGTTGACTGCGTTGCTGCTGCCGACGATGACGAAATAGGTTAATACCACGTAGAACCAACCGAGATCGAACAGAATATCCTTGATGAACGGAACGATGAGCTGGGTTTCGATCGGAAACTGGGCGGTGTTGAACAACGTCAATGCCGCGCTCAGGCCGATCACGGATTGCCAGAAATACTTGGCTTTTGCCGACAGCCCCCTGGAGTTGCCGTAAACGATTTTCTTGTAATCGTCGATCCAGCCGATAATGCCGAAACCGATGGTGACAAACAGTACGACCCAGACGAAGCGCGATGACAGGTCGCTCCATAGCAAGGTGCTGGTGACGATGGCCACCAGGATCAGGGCGCCGCCCATGGTCGGCGTACCCGCCTTGGAAAAGTGGCTCTCGGGACCATCGTCGCGCACGCTTTGCCCGATATTGTAGCTGCTCAGGTATTTGATCATCGCCGGCCCGACGATCAACGAAATCAGTAGTGCGGTCAGCACCCCGAGAATGGTGCGCATCGTCAGGTACTGGAATACGTTGAAGCCGCTATGGAATTGCGTGAGATATTCCGACAAGCTATACAGCATTGACATCTCCTCCGTTAACCGATTGGCTCAACAGGGTCACCAGCCGCTCCATGCCGGCGGAGCGTGAGCCCTTGACCAGCAGGTTCACGCCCTGGTGTACCTGTGACAGGATGGCGTCCGCCATTTCTTCGATATGCGCGTAGCAGTAGCCCGCGGCGCCAAATTCGTCGCTGGCGACACAGCTCATTTCACCAACGCCAAACAGCTTTTCGACGCCCAGCTCACGCGCCAGCCGCCCGGCCTGGCGATGGATTTCAACCGCTTCGCTGCCCAGTTCCGCCATGTCGCCCAGGGCCAGCCAGGGTGAACCCTGCAGCGAACATAAAACCTTGATGCCGGCATGCAGCGAATCGGGATTGGCATTGTAGCTATCGTCGATCAGACGGCTATGTGCCGGCCCCGGTAGCATCTGCAGACGTCCCTTGACCCCGGAGAATCCAGCCAGGCTTGCGACCGCGACCTTGAATTCGATGCCCGCCAGAATCGCCAGCGAGACGGCGGCCAACGCATTGCTCACGTTGTGCTCGCCCATGACGTCGAGCGCGCAGCCGCGGGTCTCATCCCGATAACTGAATTCGATTTTGAGCGTCGCCTCATCCAGCGACCAGCTGGCGCTGACATCGGCCACGTTATCCAGGCCGCAGGTGATCTGTCGCTGCGCCGCACACAGGCCGCGCCAGTATTGACTGGCCACTTCATCGGCATTGAATAGCGCCTGTTGTTCGGGACCGCAGTAGGCGTAAAGCTCGCCCTTGGCTTCGATCACGCCCTGCACGTCGCCAAAACCCGCCAGATGTGCGGCCGCCACATTGTTGACGTAGACAATATCGGGCTCGGCAATGGTAGCCAGGTTGGCAATTTCTCCGCGATGATTGGCACCCATTTCGACAATCGCAAATTGATGCTCGCGGTCGAGCTCGAACAGAGTTAGCGGCACGCCGATATCATTGTTGAGATTACCGCGCGTTGCATGGGTTACGGCCTGCCGCGCCAGAATCTGATACAACATTTCCTTTACCGTGGTCTTGCCATTGCTGCCGGTCAGCGCTACTACGCAGGGATCACAGTGGCGACGCCAGTAACTGGCCAGCTGCCCCATCGCCTGTTTGCAGTCGGCTACTTCGACCTGCGCAACTTCGCACGGCTGGCGCTGTTCCACCAGGGCCGCGACTGCACCGTTGCGGTAGGCGGAATCGACGAATTTGTGGCCGTCGAAGTTTGGCCCCTTGATGGCGACAAACAGCATTCCCTCGCAGGATTGGCGCGAATCGATGGTCACGCCGGTAAAATTGATTTCCGCTAATTCATTCGACTCCGCGCCAAGGATTTCGGCCAGCATTGGCAACGACAGGCTAATCATGTTTCACCTGCAGTATTCTGCTGACCACGTGTCGATCGCTGAACGGCCGGCGAACGTTACCGACGATCTGCTCCTGTTCATGCCCCTTGCCCGCGATCACAACCAGGTCTTCGGCAGTGGCCTGCGACAGCGCATACTCGATCGCCGCCTGCCGGTTGTGCACCACGCAGGCCTGGTCGGGTCTCTGCATCCCGGCCAGGATCTCGCTGACGATTTTCTCCGCCGATTCATTGCGTGGATTGTCATCGGTAACGATGACGCGATCCGCCAGCTCTTCGACCGCTCGCCCCATGCCGCTGCGTTTGCCCTGGTCGCGATCGCCACCACAGCCGAACACACACCACAGCTGACCTTTGGTATGCTCGCGGCTTGCCGTCAGACAGGCGCGCAAGGCCTGTTCGGTATGCGCGAAATCGATAACCGCCGACGCCATCCCGCGTCCGCCGATGAATTTTTCCATGCGCCCCGGTATCGGTTTCAGATCCTTCACCGCGAGCTCTAGCTGATTGTAATCGAGCCCCAGCGCAAGCAGCGTGGCGATACAGGCGAGCGTGTTTTCGACATTGAAGCCACCGATCAGAGCGGTTACCGCGGTCACCTCACCCAGCGGAGTCTGGGCGCAGACGTTCTGACCGTTAGCATTCGGCTCGTAGGACTTCAGCCTTACTTCGGCATCGGGCACATTTTTGCCCAGCACCGAATAACGGTACAGTGAATCCGCTTCGAGCGACTGGCTCAACTGCAGCCCGAAGCTGTCGTCGGCGTTAACCACGCGTCCGGACAATTCGAATTCATGGAACAGGCGCGCCTTGGCGGCGGCGTAACTTTCGTGGCTGCCGTGGTAGTCGAGGTGGTCCCGTCCCAGATTGGTCAACACGGCGATATCGAAATCACAGCCGTTGACCCGATACTGCTCGAGCGCATGCGATGAAACCTCCATCACCACGTACTCGCAACGCTGTTGCTGAAACTGGTACAGGCGCGCCTGCAGACTAACGGCGTCGGGCGTGGTCAACGAATCCGGAGTCAACTGGTTGGCGATGCCATAACCGAGCGTGCCGATGCTGGCGCAGCTCTTGCCGACGCGGGTCAGCGCCTGCGTCACCAGGTGGGTAACGCTGGACTTGCCATCGGTGCCGGTGATGCCGACAATTGTCATCGCGCGGCCCGGATCGCCAAAGAAGCGGCTGACAATATGGCCATTGGCGCGCTCCAGCTGGTCGATGCCGATCCAGTGCGTATTCACCTGTTTGCGCAATAGCGGAATACGCTGGCAACTGTATTCGTCGGCGGCATCGTAAATTACCGCTACGGCCCCGGCCTTGACGGCATCGATGGCGTAGTCGATACCGTTGGATTTGATTCCCGGCAGCGCGACAAAGGCGGAATTCGCGCTAACCTGGTCGCTGTTGCTGGCGATGTTAAAAATTTCGATTGCCGGCACTGGATCTTGCACCTCGAATCCCGACAGCAGTTCCGGCAAAGCCATCCCGGGAATTTTGGCGTTCACCATCATGCCCCCTTGCCCTTCTTATGGGCCAGTGTCGGCAGATTATCCGGAGGCACATCGAGAATTCGCAGCGCATTCGAGATAACTTCCTGGAACACCGGCGCCGCGACCACACCACCGTAGTAACCGTTCTGCGTGGGTTCATCGATCATCACCGCCATCACCAGGCGCGGATTGCTGGCCGGCGCGATACCGGCGAATACCGCAACATAGTCATCTTTTTGATAGCCGCCGGCGATACTCTTCTTGGCGGTACCGGTCTTGCCGGCAACCAGGTATCCGTCTACGGCAGCCTGCTGCGCGGTACCGCTGGGCCCCACGACCTCGGTCAGCATATTCAACACCTGCCGGGCGGTGGCTGCTTTCATCACATGCCGCGAAATTTCGTTGTCGCGGATTTCAGCCGGCTCCTTGCGCAACAGGCTCAATTCCGACAAGCGCCCCTGGTTCGCAATCACGCCGTAGGCACGCGCCAACTGGGTTATCGACAACGACATGCCGTAGCCAAACCCCATGGTCGCGTGATCCAGCGGCTGCCATTGACCGAAGTGACGAAAATAACCGGAAGACTCACCCGGGAAGGCGACACCCGAGGGCTCGCCAAAGCCGTAATCGTGAAAACTTTGCCACAATTCCTCAGGCTCGAGCGACAGGGCGACGCGCGAGGCGCCGACATTGCTCGATTTGCGCAGAATACCGGGCAGATCAAGCACGCCGTAGTTGCGAATATCCTTGACCGCGTGCCCGCTGACCATCATGTAGCCCGGCGAGGTATCGATACTGCTGCCGCGATGGTAACTTCCGCGGTCGAGCGCGGCGGCGATGGTAAAAGGCTTGATCGCCGATCCCGGCTCGAAGACATCGGTCAGCGCGCGATTGCGCAACTGCGCCGCCGCCATCGAGGTGCGTCGATTCGGGTTGTACGAGGGCTGATTCACGATCGCCAGGACCTCGCCGCTGCGCGCGTCGAGCAACACCGCCGAACCCGCCCTGGCGGCATGGTACTTGATCGCCCGCGCGAGGCTGCGATAGGCGATATACTGTAGCCGCATATCGATGCTGGTATAGACATCGTTGCCAGAACGGGCCGCAGTTACCTGCGCCAGTTCTTCCACGACTTCACCGCGCCGGTTACGTATCACTCGTCGTTGCCCGGGCTGCGCGCGCAACCAGTCCTGGTAAACCAGTTCAAGGCCTTCCTGGCCCTGATCGTCGATATTGGTAAATCCGACCAGGTGCGATACCACCTCGCCCGCCGGGTAAAAACGATGATATTCACGCTGCAGGTAAACGCCCTCGATTCCGGACGCCACCTGGCGCGCGAATTCCGGTTCGAGCTGACGCTTGAGATAAACGAATTCACGGTTGGCACGCTGCTTGAGCATGGTCACGGTATCGCGGTAGTCGAGATCCAGCTTGGCGCTGATCTGTTTCAGCGCAGCGAGATTTTCGAGAATTTCCTGGGGATTAACCCAGACCGAGTCCACCGGGGTGCTAATCGCCAGGGGTGTGCCGAAACGATCCAGTATGGCACCGCGATAGGCCGGGGTCTCGATAGTGCGGATCTGCCGTTGCACCCCCTGGCTGGCGAGAAAATCCTGCTCGACAATCTGCAGGTAAAGCGCACGCGTAACCAGGCCCGCCAGCAAGCTTACCAGCACCAGCAATACGAAGTAGTGGCGCGTGCCCAGGAAAACCGCCTGGCGTTCTTCGCGCTGCACGTCTTTCCTGTCTTTCATCGTAAGCGCACCAGTTCAACATTATCGGGCAGGCGCATTTTCAGATCCTTGCGCGCCCTCGATTCGACATTGCTGTGCGTGGCTAGCGTCGTGTTTTGCAGCTGCAGCCGGCCCCATTGAATAATCTGTTGATCCTGCTGCTTTTGCACACTACGCAGATCGGCGAACAATACCTGGCTTTGATGTTTCACATAAATCACGGTCAGTGCACTGCCGAGAACCAGGGTTAACAGCAGGGAGAACCACAGCTTGCTGTCCATCAGGCGGCGCGCTCTGCAATACGTAACACCGCGCTGCGGGCGCGCGGATTGGTTGACAATTCTCCGGCGCCGGCCATGATGGCCTTGCCGACAAGCTTGAGCGGGATTACGGAATCAAGCTCGCTATCGCGTAACGGCAGGCCCCGGGGCAGTTTGGCGCGGGTGCTATGCGTTTTGAAAAACCGCTTGACCAGGCGATCTTCGAGCGAATGAAAGCTGATGACCAGCAGGCGCCCACCGATCCGCAGGATACCGATAACGCTATCGAGCAGACGCTGGAGCTGCGACAATTCCTGGTTGATATGGATCCGAATTGCCTGAAAACTGCGGGTTGCCGGATGACGATTGTTTTTTGGGCGCGGCACGCTAGCGCTGATCAGCTTTGCCAGGGTCGCGGTATCTTCGATTGCGTCGCTGGCGCGCACTTCGACAATCTTGCGCGCGATACGGCGCGAAAAACGCTCTTCCCCGAATTCCCACAACACTTTCGCGATCTCGGCCTCATCGGCCTGCTTGAGCCAGGCCGCTGCGGATTGCCCCGACCCGGGGTTCATGCGCATGTCCAGTGGCCCATTGTGCTGAAAGCTGAAACCACGTCGGGCGTCGTCGAGCTGCGGTGACGAAACGCCAAGATCAAGCAGGATACCGTCGATTTCCTCCAGTAAATCAAGCTCGGCAACTTGCGCCTGCAGGTTGGCGTAATCGTCATGAATAATCGTAACGCGACGGTCGGCGCCGAACAATTCGCGCGCATCGGCGATGGCCTGTGGGTCGCGGTCCATGACGATCAGGCGCCCCCGATCGCCGAGCGCGGCGAGAATCGAGCGCGCATGACCACCGCGCCCATAGGTGCCGTCGACATAATTGCCATCCGGCCTGATCGCGAGCCCATCGATAACTTCCTGGTGCAATACCGGCGCATGGGAATCGCTCATAGGGTCAGTTCCTCGAGGGCGGCCGGCATGGCTTCGCTAGCGGCCTCCCCAAGCCATGATTCCATGCCTTCATTCCACAGCGACTCATCCCAGAGTTCGAACTTCTTGCCCTGACCGATCAGAACGACTTTCTTGCCGAGTCGCGCGTAGTCACGCAATGGGTTGGATAACAACATACGACCGTTGGCATCGACTTCGACCTCGGTCGCATGACCAATTAACAGGCGCTGGATGCGACGCGTGGTCGCGTTGAAACTCGGCAAGGCTTCGATCTTTTCCTCGATCAGTTCCCATTCGGGCAGCGGGTAAATCAACAGGCAGGGCTGGTCGGTATCAATCGTGACGATGAGCTGGCTCTGGCAGAATTCCACCAGTCGCTCTCGATAACGCGCGGGCAGAACAATTCTCCCCTTCGCGTCCAAATTGAGATTGGAAACCCCTCGAAACTTTTGCACGTTTATCCCGTTATGCGCCACTTTGTGACACTTTTACCCACTTGAAGACACAATATGGCTAATTTTTACGACAAGTCAAGTAAAAATGGGGCATAAAACCGGGTGTTTTCTCAATAACGTCAATAACTTAGCTCAAGTTCCCGTAATTAATTCGAGAATAAGTCATTCAAATCTGTTACTTAGCTAAATTAGTTAAAGTAATACATTAACTTGAGGCGAATTATGTGCGATTTTG
>CAMYML010000013.1 GCA_947259305.1 uncultured Gammaproteobacteria bacterium
GATATTTGTATTTACTCTGACGTCATCCCCGAGAAAGCGGGGATCTAGTAAAGCTCCCTCGATTCAAGATCCCCGCTTTCGCGGGGATGACTCTAAAAAATGAAAAGGGCCGGGGATGATTTGTTTTGAAGAAATCGTTCGACACTGATCCTCTTGATCCATTGCTGGATACCGCGACCTGGATAACCGATAACCGGTCCCCTTACTACCTAGTCCGCGCTCCCCAGCAGGGCCTTCAGATCGGCAAAGGTATCGAGCCCGCGCTGATGCCTCTCGTCTTCGGAAAGCTTGCTTGTCGTGTGTTCCGCACCCTCGAGATCCGACTCGGGCAGCTCGTAGAGAAATCGGCTTGCCTCGCATTGCAGTAACTCACCGAACTTCTGGCGTGTTTTGGCGTAGCTTAAACTCAGGCTGCTGGCGGCGCGGGTAATGCCAACGTAGGCCAGCCGGCGTTCCTCTTCGATGCTGTCGGCATCCTGTGACTGATGGTGCGGCAGGCTGTCCTCCTCGAAGCCGACCAGGTAAACATTTTCGAATTCGAGCCCCTTGGCGGCATGGATCGTCATCAGCTGCACCGCGTCCTGTTGCTGCTCGTCCGCATCGTTCTCCAGGATCGACATCAGCGATAAATGCGAAACGATGGCGTCGAGCGACTGGTCTTCGCGCTCCTTCTGCAGGTTGCCGATCCAGCTGACCAGTTCCATGACGTTCTCCATCGCGGCTTCAGCCTGCTTGCCCGAGCTGCAGGTCTCCTCCAGCCAGTCGGCATAGTCGAGGCGCTGGATCAGGATTTTGCATAGCGTCATCGCATCCTCGTGTTGCGCGTGGTGGCGCAGCTCGTCGATCAAGTCGCTAAACCCCTTTAGCCGGATGCGGGCCCGGTTATTCAGCGATTCGAGCAGCCCCAGCTCCTGCATCACGCTATCGAGACTGCGTTTTCTCGAGCCGGCCCAGGTCGCCAGCGATTTTATCGTGGTGGCGCCGATTTCACGGCGCGGGACGTTTATAATTCGCAGCAAGGCCTGGTCGTCAACCGGGTTAGTCAGCAAACGCAGGTAGGCCATGATGTCCTTGATTTCACGCCGATCGAAAAAGGCGTTACCACCGGTGATCTGGTAAGGAATCGAGTGATCGCGAAGCGCCTTTTCATAGTTACGCGACTGGAAATTACTGCGGTACAGGATCGCGAAGTCCCGGCATGGCGTGTTCTCCTGAAAGCGTTTGCTCAGGATATCGACGACTGCACGATTGGCTTCGTCCTCGGCGTTCTTGCAGGGGAACACCCGGATCAGGTCACCGGGACCCGAGGCGGACCATAGCTTTTTTTGATACAGGTGATGATTGTTGGCGATCAGCTGGTTGGCCGCTTCGAGAATACGGCTGGTGGAGCGGTAGTTCTGTTCCAGCTTGATGATTTCCATGGCCGGGAAATCCTGCTGCAGGCGCTGCAGATTTTCCGGTCGCGCCCCGCGCCAGGCATAAATCGACTGGTCGTCATCCCCGACCACGGTCAGTTTCTGGCGCAGCCCGCACAGCAGTTTGATCATTTCGTACTGGCTGGTATTGGTGTCCTGGTATTCGTCGACCAGCAGGTAGCGGACGCGGTCCTGCCACCTGTTCAGAATCGCCGGATTGCGGCGAAAGATTGTTACCGGCAGCATGATAAGGTCGTCGAAATCCATCGAGTTGCAGGCCAGCAAATGCTGTTGATACTCGCTATACAGCCGGGCCTGGGTTTCCAATAGCGGCGTGTCCGCCGCCGCCAGCGCGGTTGCGGGATCGATGAAGTCGTTTTTCCAGTGGCTGATCTGGTACATGGCCTGTTTCGCGTAAGCGGCATCCTCGACGCCGCGATGCGCTAGTTCGGCGAGACAGGTTTCGACGTCGCGCGCGTCCATGATGCTGAAACCTCGCCGGTAACCGAGGCTGTGGGCCTCCTGCAGCAAGATGCGTTGACCGAGGCTGTGAAAGGTTGAAATTCTCAGCCCGCGGGTAGTCTTACCGCCCAGCAGCCTGGCCACGCGTTGTTTCATCTCGCGTGCGGCCTTATTGGTAAAGGTGACGGCAAAGACATGTTGCGCCGCGAAACCATGCTCGATGAGCCAGGCGATTTTGCGTGTGATCACGCCGGTTTTGCCGCTGCCGGCGCCGGCCAGCACCAGGCAGGGCCGATCGATGCATTTAACCGCTTCGCGTTGCGGCGGATTGAGATCTTTCAGGTTCAAGGGTGATAAACTACCGTGCCAGCAGGTTCTACAATTTAATATTCAGGTGAAAACAACCGAATGACGAAATTTCTCATCGATGATGCCGGCTGGTTGCAATCCGCGGAAGTGATTCGGTCACCCAATTTCGATGCCAGGCCAGACCATGCACAAGTAAAACTAGTCGTCGTACATGGCATAAGTTTACCACCTGGTGAATACGGTGGCGGGCATATCCAGAGTTTTTTTTGTAATAACCTGGATGCCGCTGCGCACCCGTATTTCGAATCCATTTGCGGCCTGACGGTTTCGGCGCACTGCCTGATCGAACGCGATGGCAACGTTATCCAGTTCGTGTCATTTCGGGACCGGGCCTGGCACGCGGGCGAATCGCAATGGTGCGGCGAGTCGGCCTGTAACAATTTCTCGGTCGGCATCGAGCTCGAGGGCTGCGACCAACAGGCTTACGACGAAGCGCAGTATCTTGCCCTGGCAAAGTTGATCTCGGCCTTGCGGCTGCGCTACCCCGGGATCGGCAGCGATGCGATCACCGGTCATAGCGATATTGCTCCGGGACGAAAAACGGATCCGGGTCCGGCCTTCGACTGGGCCAGGCTCCAACGGCTCCTGATGGTTTAAATCGGTAAAATTTTGTCATCCTACTGCGATAAATCTGTCATCCCGCGGCGAAAATTTTGTCATCCTGCGACGAAAATATTGTCATCCCGCGGCTTGACCGCGGGATCCAGGGACCTTGGGATATCCAGTCAAACTGGATCCCGCCGGTCCGACGCTTCGGGTCGTGCCGCGGTATGACAGGGTATAGCGATCGCGCTGCTGGATGACGGTGATAGGCGGATATGGCTACTGCGGTTTAAGCCGATCCGGATCAGCTATCGTCGAGGTTGACCCACTGGTCGTTGACGAAAGCTTCGAGCGGTTTGTAGCGGCGTTTATAGCTCATTTTATTGCAGTCGCGAATCCAGTAACCGAGGTAGAGGTAATCCAGGTCGCGCAGCCTGGTTTCGTGAATCTGGCTCAGAATGGCAAAATGCCCGGGGCTGCGGCTGGCGTAATCCGGGTCAAAAAAAGTATATACCGCGGATAACCCGCTATCGGTTATGTCGCAGACCGCGACCGCAATCAAGATGCGATTCAGGCGATACTCGAAAAACAGCGTATCGGTCCAGTCACAGATTAAAAATCGGTGATAGTCCGATTTGTTCGGGTTGGCCATGCTGCCTTCATCATGGCGGCTGTTGATATAGCGTCGGTACAGGTCGAAATGCTCGTCGCGATAGCGCCCCGGCATGATGCTGATGCGTAAATCCGAATTACGTTTGATCACGCGCTGTTCGTTGCGCGAGTAGCGATGCATTTTGACTGGAACACGCACCGATATGCATTCCTGGCAATGCGGACAATGGGGCCGGTAAATATAGCCCCCGGAACGGCGAAAGCCGTGTTGAATCAATTCGTTGTAGGTATTCATGTCCATATCCATATGGGGATTAGCGAACGCGCTAACCGATTTCCGGTTATCGAGGTAGCTGCACGGCTCCGCCGCGGAAGCAAAGAAATTTAGTTTGACCTGATCGTTCATGAATCAAGAACCAATCGATTCGATCTACTAAGTTTAGAACGTAATTTGAATCTTGTAACGCTATTTTAGTGCGAAATGCTGCCGTATTTATACGCCTGGTTGGTCGAATAAACGCCTGCGTCAGGCGTTTTCAATCAGTTTAAAGATTAAAGAAAAGTCTACTGTTATCAATGACCTGGCGGGCCAGTTTCAGGTCTGGCTCACCCCGGTGACGGGCCACGGATTGCAGAATATGGGGTAAATATGCCGGTTCGTTTATCCTGCTGGATGGCTTCGGCTCGAGATCGCGCGGCAGCAGGTAGGGGGCATCGGTTTCCAGCAGCAGGCGCTCGGCGGGAATCGATTTGACCAGCTGCTGCAATTCGAGCCCGCGCCGTTCGTCGCAGATCCACCCGGTGATACCGATGTAGCAGTCGAGATCGAGGTAATCCATCAATGCCTCGCGACTGTCGGTGAAGCAGTGCACCACCAGCCTGCTGATTTCATCGCGATAGTCACGCAGCATCTCCACGAAACGATGATGCGCATCACGCTGGTGGCAGAACAGCGGCATTTGCAAAGTCGCGGCCAGTTCCAGTTGCTGCCGGAAAGCAAATTCCTGTGCTGCCGGAGGCGAATAGTTACGCTTGAAATCAAGCCCGGTTTCGCCGATGGCACGTACGCAGTCCTGTTGCGCCATCGTGCTGAGTTGCGCGCGGCTATTTTCATCCCATTCGCTGGCGTGATGCGGATGGATACCGCAGGTCGAAACCAGGTTCTCGGGATAGGACGCGCAGAGTTCTATCGCCTTGCGGCTGTCGTCGATCGAGGTGCCGGTGACCACCATTTGCCCGACACCGGCTGCGCCGGCGCGTTGCATCACCGCCTCGAGATCGCGCAGCAAACTCTTGTTGGTCAGGTTAACCCCGATATCGATCAATTCGATCATTGGCGAGTGCCGATTCCGCGCTCGAGCAGGATCAGGCTGACAACAAACAACAGCGCGTTAAAACTGAGAATGACGAGCAGAGCCGTCGACAGATCGATATCGCTGGCGCCGCGGAAGCCATAGCGGAAGCTGTTGACCATGTAGAGTATCGGGTTACCCAGCGAAACCTGTTGCCAGATTTCGGGTAGCAATTTGATCGAGTAGAAAATACCCCCGAGGTAGGTAAGTGGGGTCAAGACGAAGGTTGGCACGATACTGATATCGTCGAAGCTATTGGCAAAGATTGCGTTGATCAACCCCGCCATCGCGAACAGACTGGAAGTTAACAGGGCTACCAACAAGACCACCAGGGGGCTGTGCATGCTGAAATCGGTAAACAGTAACGACACCAGGGTTACCGCGATGCCGACGCCGAGCCCGCGCGCCACGCCGCCGGTGACGAATCCCAGCAGGATCACCAGGTTGGGCACCGGCGCGACCTGCATTTCCTCGATGTGGCGCGAGTACTTGGCGCCGTAAAACGAGGATACGACGTTGGCGTAGGAATTGGTGATAATCGACATCATCACCAGCCCGGGCATGAGGAAATCGATATACGACATGCCGTCCATTTGGCCGATGCGCTGCCCGATCAGGTTGCCGAAGATTATGAAATAAAGCGCCACCATGACGACCGGCGGAATAATCGTCTGCACCCAGATGCGGGTAAAACGCTTGATTTCCTTGCGTGTAATCGTCAGGTAGGCGATCCAGAACTGGCCTAGCATCAGGCGAGACCCGCCGTGTCGTTCTTTGCGGTCATCTTGAAGAACAGTTCCTCGAGTCGATTCACCTTGTTGCGCATGCGTTCGACCACGATATTCTGTGCCTCGAGTTCACCGATCAAATCATTGATCGAGAGGCTCTCGGGTACCTCTACCTCGATGCTGTGTTGATCCAGTCGAGTAACGTTATCGAAGCTTGCGAGTTGCGGCGCGTGCTGCAGCTCCTCACGCAGGTAGAGGATGAAGGTTTCGCTGTTAAGCTGCTGCAGCAGCGAAGCCATACTGCTGTTTTGAATGATATTACCCTCGTCGATGATGGCGACGTTGCGGCACATGCGCTCGGCTTCCTCGAGATAGTGGGTCGTCAGGATGATGGTAGTGCCGTTGGCGTTGATTTGATCGAGAAAGTCCCACATCGTGCGCCGTAACTCGATATCCACCCCGGCGGTGGGTTCGTCCAGGATCAGCAGCTGCGGCTGGTGTACCAGCGCGCGCGCAATCATCAGGCGGCGTTTCATACCCCCCGACAGCCGGCGCGCCTGCGAGCGGCGGTGTTGCCATAACCCGAGTTGCTTGAGGTAACGCTCGGTTTCCGGCCTGGCGATACGGGCCGGAACGCCGTAGTAACCGGCCTGGTTGATGATGATCTCTTCCACCGGTTCGAAGGTATTGAAGTTGAACTCCTGCGGCACCGAACCCAGTAGCGACTTGGCAAAAGTAAATTCTTGGTCGATCGAATGACCAAAAATCCGCACGCTGCCGGCGGTCTTGTTGACCAGACCGGAGATGATGCCGATACAGGTGGATTTGCCGGCGCCATTCGGACCGAGCAGTGCAAAAAAATCGCCTTGTTCGACCTCGAGGTCGATTCCCTTGAGCGCCTGTAGCCCGCTGGCGTAGGTTTTTTGCAAATTCTCGATTTCCAGTGCAAGCATGCGTGGCGCCGTATTTCAAACAGCGGACTAGCTTAGGCAATCACTTTCAAAAATCAACCCCGCTCGGCATTAAACTTCGCATCTGTTACCTCGTCCCCTGGGTCGAGGATAGAACATTTTTTTAGTGCCGTAAGGGTACGGGATTAATCGACCATGCGAAAAAGAGACCTGACCCCGATGGCAGGCAAGCCGGGGTCAGAGCAGGCTCTTCTGCAAAGTTTTCTGTTCCAGGCCGGTGGCTACAGAAAAACCTGCTCTACCCGCCGAAGCGAAAGGGTGAAATATTTAACATAAATCGAGCTGGAACAGGGCGTTAAGGCTTGATTCAGTTAATTCCGCATATATTGCCAGTCATTCTTTGAAAAGCAGGAGACTGGTATGAAAACGGTAAAAACAACGATTGCTGTTGCGATTCTGGTGTTTGCAGGCGTGGCTGACGCCGGCGACCAGGGCCGCAAGAAAGGCCACAAGAAACACGACTACGCGCCGCGTCACGATCTCTACGACTATGCGCGCGTCATCGATGTGCAACCTGTTTACCGCGAGGTCGAGGTATCCAGGCCGGTACGCGAATGCTGGGAAGAGCCGGTTTACCAGACCCGCAGTAGCGGGCATAAATCGGCGGGAGGCATGTTGGCCGGAGGCCTGATCGGCGGTATCATCGGGCATCAGATCGGGAAAGGTCGCGGCAACAAGGTCGCGACCGCGGTCGGCACGTTGATCGGCGCCCAGATCGGTCACGAGGCGGTGAACGGCCACGTCGAACAGCAAAGCGCAACGGTTGTCGGCTACGAGCAGCACTGTAAAACCCGTCACCAGGTGAGCTATGAGGAAGTTGTCGAAGGTTATGATGTGACCTATAAATATCGTGGTCAGCGTTATCATGTCGAAATGCCCTACGATCCCGGCAAGCGCATTAAGATGCGCATTCAGTTCACACCTGTGATTTAATCTTTGATAGTTAAAAGGCGAGAAATACGATGCGAGCGATAGTCATAGAAGACGATATCGACATTCAGCAGCAGATTGTCGAGCGTCTGAAATCCGAGGGATTTGCCGTCGATAGCGCGGACAATGGCGCAGACGGGCTTTACCTGGTGCAGGAGTATCCGGCCGACGTTGCCATCGTCGACCTGGGGCTGCCCAAAATGTCCGGGCTCGAAGTGATCAACCAGATGCGCGATCAGGGTATCAAGATCCCGATCCTGATACTGACCGCCAGGGGGCGCTGGCAGGACAAGGTCGAAGGGCTGGACGCGGGCGCCGACGATTACCTGGTCAAGCCGTTTCATCACGAGGAAATGATGGCCCGTATCCGCGTCCTGATCAGGCGCGCCTCGGGTTGGTCGGATTCGCGCATCCTGTGCTCGCCGGTGAGTCTCGATACCGCGACCCAGCGTACCTATGTCGATGACCGTGAGCTGGATTTAACCGCGTACGAATACAAGGTGCTGGAATACCTGATGCTGCACGCGGGCGAGGTAATCTCGAAAACCGTTCTGACCGAGCATATATACGACGACGAGTCGGATAATGACAGCAACGTGATCGAAGTGTTCATTCGGCGTTTACGCCAGAAGCTCGATCCTGAGGAAAGCCTGAAACCGATTGAAACCCTGCGCGGTCGCGGCTACCGTTTCACCCTGGAACGGGCGGAGCAGACCTGAACCAGGACCTAAGGTGAAATCGATCAAATCCAGACTGACGCTGGTGTCGATGGTGGTACTGGCGGTCTTCATGGTGCTGACCGCGATCGCGCTGGAGCGCGCCGTGGTCAAGCGCGCCCTGCAGGCCGAGGAAGACGGTCTGCAGTTGTTGATTTACAGCTTGCTGGCAGCGGTCGACCGGGATAGCCGGGGTCTGAGTATTACCGTATCTGAAGATCGTTTGTTCGAACCGAGCCTGGTCATTCGAAACTCGGGCCTGTATGCGCTTGTGTACAATCGGTATAAACGGGAAATCTGGCGTTCTGAGTCGATAACCGTCAGATTCCCGGCAGTCGGCGGGATAGATCCCGGAGAATGGGATTTTCAAACAGTAGAACATCTTGCAACACCTTATTTTCGTCTCGGATTTTCATTACAGTGGCCAGACGTCAACGACCAGTTGCAACGCTATGAAGTTGTCATCTGGCGTAACGCGGTCGATTATTTCGAACAGCTCAACCGATTTCGGCAAACGCTCTGGGCCTGGCTGATCGTAACCACAATTCTGCTGCTGGTTACTATGTATTTTGTTACCCGCTGGAGCCTGCGACCACTGCAGAAAATCGGACTCGAAGTTAAGGCCATCGAAGATCAAAAGCAGTCCGGATTCGAACAGGATTATCCCGCTGAGATCGCACCGCTGACAGAGAACCTGAATATTCTGTTGAGCCGCGAGCAGTTTCAGCGTCAGCGCTACCGTAACGCGATGGACGATCTCGCGCATAGCCTGAAAACACCGCTCGCGGTGCTAACCGGTCTCGGCGACCAGGAGCATCTCGACCGTCCTCAGCTCGATACCCTGCGTGAGCAAACCGATCGCATGAATCAAATCGTGTCTTACCAGTTGCAAAAAGCGACCAGCGTTTCCGACATGCGCATCACCAAACCCGTCGACCTGGTCGCGGTTATTCAAAAGCTGGTATCGGCTCTGGAAAAGGTTTACCAGGAAAAGGCGATTGTGCTTGATCGCAGACTGCCGCCGCAAATGTTGTTGCGCATGGACGAAGGCGACTGTCTCGAGGTGGTTGGCAATCTGCTCGATAACGCTTTCAAATACGGCAAGCGGCGCATCGATATCACGGGCATGGTGCAGGCAGACAAATCGACTTCACTGACGATCGAAGATGATGGGCAGGGCCTGGCGGATGGCGAAATCGAGCAGATTCTGCGTCGGGGAACACGGCTTGACGAAGCCACCGAAGGACAGGGTATAGGGCTCGCGGTGGTGGCCGATATTATCGAGTCTTACAATATTGGGCTAGAGTTTTCCCGGGCTGAACTGGGTGGATTGAAGGTTAGCCTGCGATTCCAGACAGTCTGAGCGGATCAGGTCGAAAGCGCCAGCCAGAAACCATAAGCCAGCACTAGCGCACCGGGCAGGTAAACCAGTCGATCCGTCAGCCGCAAGCGAATATTCAAATCCCTGACCCGAGTACTATGCGGCTGTCTTTGCATCGAAATCCCCGTCGGTCTGACTTGCCACATCCCTGCCTTGCGCACGGGATGTGGCATGCAGTCAGATCATCAGGAAACGCTTTTTGTCTTCGCCGGGACTCTCGAAATAACCGTTCGATTCGTAGCTGTCGGCTTGCACAATCGGCTCCGAGGAGACATGTTCGCTGACGCAAATGCTGCAACGATAAAAAGTTACCTGGCTGCGGGAATTGGCGGTTTCATCGGTGATAAACATCTGGGAACTGCAGTTGGGGCATTTCATGTACGGGATCCCTGGTCTGGTTCCGCGTAGTATAGTCACTAATTAATAAATCACAATATCTTGTTATATTAAATAATTACACATACAATATGTGGTGGTTGTGTCGATTTCACAGGGACGTGATTTTTTTTCAAAGCAGTCAATGCCTTACGCCATCAAGCTCACAATTCACTTGATGAACCGCGAATAAATCGGGCCGAACTAACCTCGCTGTCGCGCCCATTTACTGCTGCTGCGACGCCATGTCGCACTCTCCCTGGCCTTCACTCGTTCGGTGCGCTCGACATAGTGTCGACTATGCCTGCGCACCCGCCGAACATTGCTTGCTGGTACCTGCAAACAATGTTCGGAACCAGGCAATGCACGGCCGATCGTCACCTCGTGACGGGAAGCGGTGAGATATGCGGATTAAAGCGCCTTGAAACCGATATCGGTGCGGAAATAGGCCGTTTTCCAGTCGATTTCTGCGACGATATCGTAAGCTTGTCGCTGCGCGGCTGCGATGTCTTCTCCGAGGCCCACCGCGCACAACACACGACCGCCGTCCGACAGAATACTGCCGTTAGCGTCGCGTCGGGTGCCGGCATGGAAGGTTTTACCGTTGTTCGATTCCGGCGGGATCTTGCCGATCAGTTCGCCCCTGGCATAACTGTCCGGATAACCCGCGGCGGCCAATACCACGCCGAGGCTGGCACGCTCATCCCATTGCGTGGATTTACCGTCGAGTTCGCCGTGACAGGCGGCGAGACAAAGTTCAACCAGGTCGGATTGCAGACGCATCATGATCGGCTGGGTTTCGGGATCGCCGAAACGGCAATTGTATTCCAGCACTCTGGCGGTGCCATCAGGGTTGATCATCAAGCCCGCGTATAAAAAACCGCGGTAGCGATTACCTTCGGCCTGCATGCCGCGTACCGTGGGCAGGATGATGTCCTGCATTACCCGGGCTTCGATCTCTGCGCTCAGCACAGGCGCCGGGGAATAGGCGCCCATGCCACCCGTGTTGGGACCGAGGTCGCCGTTATCGCGCGCCTTGTGGTCCTGCGAGCTCGCCATCGGCAAAACTTGTTCGCCGTCGACGATGCAGATGTAGCTGGCTTCCTCGCCCTGCAGAAACTCTTCGACCACGACCCGGTGCCCGGCTTCACCGAAGCGATTGCCGGCAAGCATGTCGGTGATCGCGGCTTCGGCCTCGGCCGGGGATTGCGCAATGATGACACCCTTGCCCGCGGCCAGGCCATCGGCCTTGATCACGATGGGGGTGCCCATACTTGCCGCATAGGCGCAGGCGGCGTCGATTTCGGTAAAACTCTGGTAGGCGGCGCTCGGAATCTGATGGCGCGCCAGAAAGTCCTTGGTGAAGGTCTTGGAGCCCTCGAGTTGAGCGGCTTTGGCGCTGGGGCCGAATATGGTTAGTCCAGCGGCTTCGAAGCGATCGACAATGCCGGCAACCAGCGGTGCCTCGGGGCCGACGATGGTAAGGCCGATGTCGTTGCCGCTGGCGAATTCGAGCAGGGCCTCGATATCCTCGGCGCCGATAGCGATATTTTCAATCCCGTCCTCGAGTGCGGTGCCGGCGTTGCCCGGGGCGACATAGACCCGATCCACCTGCGGCGACTGCAGCGCCTTCCACGCGAGCGCATGTTCCCGTCCGCCAGCGCCAACGATTAACACTTTCATCGAGTTACTCCGCTTTGACTAGTGTCGAAAATGGCGCATACCGGTGAATACCATCGCCATGCCATGCTCGTTGGCCGTGGCGATAACCTCGTCGTCGCGCATCGATCCACCCGGTTGAATGACCGCCTTGATGCCGACCTCGTTGGCGGCATCGATGCCGTCGCGAAACGGGAAGAAGGCATCGGAGGCCATCACCGATCCGGCGACCTGCAGCTTGGCGTGTTCGGCCTTGATCGCCGCGATTCGCGCGCTGTTGATGCGTGACATCTGGCCTGCGCCGACGCCGATGGTCATGCTGTCGCGCGCGTAAATAATGGCGTTCGATTTGACGAACTTGGCGACCTGCCAGGCGAACACCAGGTCCTGCATCTGCTGCTCGTCGGGTTTGACTTCGCTGACCACTTCGAGGCCCTGGTACAGCGCCTGGTCCGCATCCTGCACCAGCAGGCCGCCATTGACGTGTTTATAGTCGAGACGGGTTGCGAACTGCTGCCATTGCCCGCAGCGTAACAGGCGCACATTCTCTTTAGCGGCGACCGCGGCAGACGCGTCATCTTCGACTTCGGGCGCGATGATGACTTCGACGAACTGTTTTTCGACGATCGCCTTTGCGGTCACGGCATCGAGTGGTCGATTGAACGCGATGATGCCGCCGAAGGCCGATTCAGGATCGGTGCTGAAAGCGCGTTGATAGGCGTCATGGATGTTGTCCGCCAGCGCAACGCCGCAGGGATTGGCATGTTTGACGATGACGCAGCAGGGTGCCTCGAATTGCTTGACGCATTCCAGGGCGGCGTCGGTGTCGGCAATATTGTTGAATGACAAGGCTTTGCCCTGAAGCTGTCTGGCGCTGGCAACGCTGGCTTCGCTGCTGCCATCTGCGGTGTAAAATGCCGCCGCCTGGTGGGGGTTTTCCCCGTAGCGCATCGACTGGGTGTGCCGATACTGCAGGTTCAGGGTGCGTGGAAATGCCTGGTCGTCGGTCGGCTGCACCATGCGCCCGAAGTAGTTGGCGATGGCACCGTCGTATTGTGCGGTGTGCTCGTATGCCTTGATCGCGAGCGAAAACCGGGTAGCGTCGCTGACGCCGCCGCCGGCTTCCATTTCCTGCAACAGCAGCCCATAGTCTACCGGGTCGATGACAATGGTGACGCTGGCGTGGTTCTTGGCCGCGGCGCGCACCATGGCGGGGCCGCCGATATCGATGTTTTCGATTGCATCTTCGAGGCTGCAGTCGGGATTGGCCACGGTTTGCTGAAACGGGTAGAGATTGATAATAACCAGATCGATCGGCGCGATTCCGTGTTCCTGCATGACTTCGTCGTCGATGCCGCGCCGTCCGAGAATGCCGCCATGAACCCTGGGATGCAGGGTTTTGACGCGCCCCGCCATCATTTCGGGAAAGCCGGTGTAATCGGAGATTTCGGTCACCGCGATACCCTGCTCGGCGATCAGTTTCGCGGTGCCGCCGGTGGACAGTAATTCGACACCCTGGTTGTTTAAAATTTGTGCCAGTTCGACGATGCCGGTTTTATCTGAGACGCTGATCAGCGCGCGGCGAATAGCCTGGGGCATGAGAGATCCGTATTGCTAATGATTAAAGCGGCATTATAACCGATCGATCTGCCGTCAGTATTAATGTTCGATATGATATTGCTTAAGTTTCTTGCGCAGGGTGCCGCGGTTGATGCCGAGGCAGGATGCGGTTCTGGACTGGTTGTTATCGCAGTGGCGCAGGACGGTTTTCAGCATGGGCTGTTCGATCTCGGAAATAACGGTATCGAAAAGATTGCAGGGCAATTCGCCGTCGAGATCGTCGAGGTACTTACGTATCGCCTGTTCTACAGACTGCTGTAAAAGACTTGTATTTTTCTTTTTAGCCACACTCACTAACCGGTTGCGCCGCGGACACTCCTCATGAGGCCCTGTCATAGCTATCCAGGTGGCAGTTCTCGAAGTAAGCTTCGATCGTCTGCAGCTGTTGAGTCGCTGATTGTGCCTGCATTAGCGCAGGCTTGACGATGTTATAGTTATCGCTCTGGCCTAGCTGCCAGTTTATATGCTTACGTGCGATCCGCACCCCCTGGTACTCTCCGTAGAACGCATATAAATTTTCTAAATGGTCTTTAAGCCAAATTTGTTTTTGTTCGACCGCGGGTTCTTCAAGTTCCTTCCCGGTGTCCAGATAGTGCTCGATCTGGCTGAAAATCCACGGACTTTGCTGCGCAATACGGCCGACCATAATAGCATCCGCAGCCGTGAAGTCCATGACCATTTTTGCTTTTATCGCAGAATCGATGTCACCATTGGCGATAATCGGCAAGCAGATATTTTCCTTCACCAGCCTGATAGTTTCGTATTCGGCGGCCCCCAGATATTTGTCTTCGCGGGTGCGGCCATGGATGGTTAAGGCCGCGATGCCGCAATCTTCGGCGATGCGCGCAATGTCGAGCGCGTTGCGCCGATCACGCGACCAGCCGGTGCGAATCTTCAGCGTCACCGGCACTGAAACCGCCGCAACCACGGCCTGCAGGATCGATTCGACCAGCTTGCTATCCCTGAGCAGGGCCGACCCAGCGTCGACCTTGCAGACTTTTTTGGCTGGACAGCCCATGTTGATATCGATGATTTGCGCGCCCTGCGAAACGTTGTAGACGGCGGCATCAGCCATCATATCGGGAATGCCGCCGGCGATCTGCACGATGATTGGGCCTGGCTCACCTGCGTGATCCATGCGCAAGCGGGTCTTACGGCTGTGGCGCAGGTCTGGGCGGCTGGTGATCATTTCCGATACGGTCATGCCGGCGCCCAACTGCCGGCATAACTGGCGGAACGGGCGATCGGTGACGCCGGCCATGGGCGCCAGCGCCAGGCGATTGTCGAAACGGTATGGTCCTATAACAAATGGCATCTTGATCAGGCGTCGGCCTGGGGTTTGATTTTAGCGTCGGATTCGGGTTCTATTTTATCGATCGTCTGGCATTCGAGAAAGATTCGGTTTTCGCAGCGGGCGCAAATATTCTTATCGAGTCGGCCGAAGATAGAAGATATTGCGTCGAGCTTACCGTCGAAAATATTGGCCTCACCGATTTCGTCGGCGTAGCCGCCGCGATTGAATACCTTGGCGGCGGTATCCCTGAGGCGGTAAATGTACAGGTCGCCACCTATGTTACGTCGCTCCCTGGCTTCGGCGACCAGCAGTTCGGCTCCGGCGACGTCAACCTGGCTGATGCCCTTGGTCATCAGGAACAGGTGCTTTTGCTCGGGATAGTGCTCGCGGTAGCGACGCAGCAGTTCGCCGACATAGGACACCGAACCGAAATAAAGCGAGTCATCGAGGCGCAGTAGCTTGAGCTGGGGGCATTCGGGCAGAAACTGGCCGTAGATAAACTTGCGGGTTTTCGACTCGGGGTCGGGTACCCGTGGCGATAGCCTCGGGCGTGAAGTCTTGCGCAGGAAAATCATCAGCGACAGGATAACTCCGGCCAGAATTGCGAACTCGATCGAGAAAAAGACGGTGCCGAAGAAGACGACTGCGAGAATCACGGCTTCATTGCTATCGGCGCGCAGAATTTTCCGTATCTGGCTGAAATTGATCAGGCGCCATGCGACCAGGAACAACAGGCCGGCAACCGCCGCCTTGGGCAGATACGAAGTTAACGGCGCTACCATCAGAACGAGGGCAATCAGCAATACACCTGCGAGTGCCGCTGCCAGCGGGGTGCGCGCGCCGGCATCGTAGTTCGCGCCGCTGCGGTTGAAGGAGCCGGTCGCCACGTAAGAGGAAAAGAAACTGCCGAAAATGTTGGACAGGCCCTGGCCGATGAACTCCTGGTTACCCGAGATCGGCTGCCCGGATTTAAGCGATATCGAGCGCGCGATAGAGACCGCCTCGGTCAGCGCAAACAGCGTCATCGCCAGCGCCAGTGGTGACAGCTGGCGGAAAATGTCGAGCGAAAACTGCGGCATCGACAATGGCGGCAGCTGCTGGGGCAGGGCGCCGATCATGCGGATGCCGGAAGTCTCCTCCCCGAAGGCCAGGTTGAACAGCGCGGCGGCGCAGCTACCGGCCAGCATCGCGGCGATCATGCTCATGCCGCCGAGATGGCGTTGCGCGAGTATGCCCGTAAGTAGCGTAATGATGGCCACCAGTGAGACCAGTGGGTGCAGCTCATTCCAGTTGACCCATAAAAACTGGATGGTTGCAATCAGATGCGAACCGTCCGGAATGATGATGCCGAGGAACTCCTCTGCCTGTTTGGCCGCGATCAGGCAGGCCGCGCCCGCGGTAAAGCCGACCACGACCGAATGCGAGATGAAATTGACCAGCGCACCCAGGCGCACCATGCCCATGATCAGCTGCAGCACGCCAACCATGAAGGCCAGGGTGATTGCCATCGCCACGTATTGTTCGCTACCCGGTGCCGCCATCCCGCTCAGGGAGGCAAACATGATGACCGAGGCCGCGGTGGTCGGCCCTGAAACCAGATGCCACGAGGAACCGAACAAAGCCGCGATGACCGCCGGCACCATGCTGGTGTAAAGCCCGTACTCGGGTGGCATACCGGCGATTGCCGCGAAGGCCACGCCCTGCGGCAGTACGATCGCGGCGCCGGTGAGGCCCGCGATCGTGTCGGCCCGCAGGCTGCTGCGCGTCATGTTTCTGCCCCAACGCAGAAACGGCAGGAACCGGTTAAGTTGGTACTGGAGTTTCATCGGTCGGTGTCGGTTCAATCCCTGATTGTATGAGTCGTCTGTTAGCCGCTAGCGAGGCAATATACTCCGACAAGGATATCGCGGATAGCAGTAATATTCGATGCCAGTATTAGGCCAACTTATCCAGTGCAATCGGTTAGTAAAATTCGAATTCGTAGGTCAGGGCATCCGTGCCGGGGTCGACAATTTCGAGGCGAAACTGAACAATCGCCTCGGGCTCGATGATACCCCGGGTTTTATCGTCCGGCATGTACTCCGAAGGCGTAAACAACCGGTTGGCAATCAGTTTGCCCTGCACGTCGAACAGGCTGACCAGCATGTCGGGCAGTTTTTGCGCAAACGGCGCCTGATTGGTAAAAGAACCGGTCACCATCAAGGCATCGCCGGCGATCGGGTGGGTGAACACATTACGCTCCAGCAGCCTGAGTTGCTCGGTGCTGGCGAACGCGGTTGCGGCGCATGGCAGCACATCGCACAGGTTGATCACCTGCTGCTGATAACGCGGATCTTCAATCAGCTGGTAACGCTGGTAGTAAATCGCCTGGGCAATCCCGACCGCGCCCAGTAACAGTATTCCGATAAACCAGCCCAGCGGACCGAGGGTGAAAAAGGAGCGGCGCTCGGAGCCGTACATCGCTTCGTGCAGGCTGAGTTCGCGTCGTTCTTCGGATTCGGTTACCGATTCGAAGTCGGTGACAGGCAGAGTTTTATCCTCGCCAAGATCGTCTTCCAGCTGTTCGAAGTAGTTTGGCGGTAACTCGCCCTCATAATTCTTCAAGCCGTGCAGGGCATTGAATATGCAACCGCATTCGCCGCAGCGAACCTTGCCATAAGCCTGTCTCAGCTGCTTTTCGGTCAGGCGGAATCGACTGTTGCACTGGTTGCAGGTCGTTTCCATTACGTCACCGAGATGTGTGCTTTTGTACATATACCCTGGTCAGATTCGTTTGCCGCTGATACATGCCCAGTCTTCACGGTTTTGCGCCGGTTCGAGCCTGAAGAAGGGCTGGTAGGCCAATTGTATATCGTCGAGCTGGGATTTGAGTACCCCTGATAGCAATATTTGCCCCCCCGATTTTACCAGCCCGGCAAATCGTGGCGCGAGTTCGATCAGCGGGCCGGCGAGAATATTGGCTATCAGCAATTCGACAGGACTGCTGTCCATGGCCTCGGGTAGCAAGACCTGTATCTGGTCGGTCTCGATGGCATTGGCCCTGACATTGGCTGCGCAGGCGCTGAGCGCCTGCGCATCGATGTCGACTGCGATAACCCCGGCTGCGCCCAGTTTGAGCGCCGCTATCGCCAGAATACCTGAACCGCAACCGTAATCGATAACCCGAATTCCAGCGGGATGATTGGCCGCCAGCCAGGCCAGGCACAGAGCGGTTGTGGGATGACTGCCAGTACCGAAAGCAAGCCCGGGATCGAGCTGGATCTGGGTCGCCTCTGGATCCGGAGGTTGCGACCAGCTCGGTACGATCCAAAGACCCGGCGCGCACTGGATGGGATGAAAATGCCGTTTGTAAGCCTGCTCCCAGTCCTGCTCCTGCAGGCTGTGCTGGCGCAGGCTGCTGGCCAGGTGATGCGGCAGCGCCGCGCTGATTTGCTGGTAAAGAATTTCGGGGTCGGTCCCGGCGTCGAAGGTCGCGGTCACGACCGACTCCTGCCAGACCGGCGTGGTGCCCGGCAGGGGTTCGTAAATCGGTTCATCGCCGGCGTCGCTGAGCGACAGGCTGAGCGCACCGAAATCCTGCATCAGGTTTTCAATTTGCTCGAGCTCGGATGCCTGGCAATTCAGGCTGAATTGCCACCACACCATTCAGTCTATTCCGAGTTTTTTCTCGAGGTAGTGGATATCGGTACCACCGACGGCGAAGTTGCCGTCGCTGATTATGTCCTTTTGCAAATCGATATTGGTTTTAATGCCTTCGATAACAATTTCGGATAACGCGCCGTTCATGCGCGCGATCGCCGATTCTCGCGTGCTGCCGTAAGTAATCAATTTGCCGATCATCGAATCGTAGTACGGCGGCACCGTATAACCATTGTAAATATGCGAATCCATACGCACCCCGGGGCCACCGGGTGCATGATAAAGCGTAATCTTGCCGGGTGACGGCAGGAAAGTCTTCGAGTCCTCGGCGTTGATTCGGCATTCAATCGCGTGCCCCTGGATCTGAATATCTTCCTGTTTGAAACGCAGTGGATTACCGGAAGCGATGGATATCTGCTCCTTGATGATATCGACCCAGGTTATCATCTCGGTCACCGGGTGCTCGACCTGGACCCGGGTATTCATCTCGATGAAATAAAACTCGCTATTCTCATAGAGAAACTCGAAGGTGCCCGCGCCCTCGTAACCCATCCTGACACAGGCTTCGGCACAGCGCGTGCCGATTTTATCGCGTTGCTCGGCGGTGATCCCGGGGGCCGGCGCTTCTTCGACCACCTTTTGATGGCGGCGCTGCATCGAGCAATCGCGCTCTCCCAGATGAATGGCGTTGCCGTGGGCATCGGCCAGTATCTGGATCTCGATATGGCGCGGGGCGCCGAGGAATTTCTCCATGTACACGATGTCGTTGTTAAACGCCGCCGCGGCCTCGGATTTGGTCAACTGGATCGAATTCAACAGGCTGCCTTCGGCGTGCACCACGCGCATACCGCGCCCGCCGCCGCCGCCGGCGGCCTTGATGATGACCGGGTAGCCGATTTTACGACCCAGTCCGATATTTCGATCGTTGTCGTCGTCGAGCGGGCCATCCGAACCGGGCACGGTCGGCACACCTGCAGCCTTCATCGTCTTGATTGCGGCGACCTTGTCGCCCATGGTGCGAATCGCGGCCGCGCTGGGCCCGATAAACTTGAAGCCGCTCGATTCCACCTGTTCGGCAAACTCGGAGTTTTCCGACAGGAAGCCGTAACCCGGGTGTATCCCATCGGCATTGGTCAGTTCGGCCGCACAGATGATCGCGGGGATATTCAGATAACTTTCGAGCGAAGATGCCGGGCCGACACAAACCGATTCGTCGGCCAGCCTGACATGCTTCAGATCACGATCCGCGGTTGAGTGCACCGCGACCGTCTTGATATCCATTTCCCGGCAGGCGCGCAGGATCCTTAATGCGATCTCGCCCCGGTTGGCGATTAGAATTTTTTCGAGCATTGTGGGTCTCCTGGACCTACTCGATGATAAACAGCACCTGGTCGAATTCGACCGGGCTGCCGTTTTCGACCAGGATGGAGCGTATCGTGCCAGCCTTGTCGGCTTCGATCTGGTTCATCATTTTCATCGCTTCGATAATGCAAAGCGTATCGCCAACGTTGACCTGCTGACCCTGGGTCACAAAAGGCCCCGAGGTTGGGGAAGCCGCGCCATAGAAGGTGCCGACCATGGGCGATTTGACCTGGTGCCCGGTTTCGGCCGGGGGGGCTTCCGCTGCAGCGGCCGCCGGCACGCTACCGGCGGCAGGCGCGATCTGGACAGGGGCCGGCGCGACAGTTTGCACCACTGCTGTCGCCTGGCGGCTGATTCTTACCGATTCCTCGCCTTCTTTTATCTCGATCTCGGCGATGCCGGATTCCTCGAGTAGTTCGATAAGTTTTTTAATCTTGCGGATATCCATTTATTCGGTTCTCGGTTTTACGGATTGTTTGCAATGAATCACAGCGGCTTCGAGGGCCAGCAAATAACTGCTTTTGCCAAAACCACTGATAACGCCGACCGCAAGGTCGGAAAGATATGAAAACATTCTGAATTCTTCGCGCGCATAGACGTTGGATAAGTGGACTTCGATGAACTCGATGCGGGTGGCGAGGAAGGCGTCTCGAATCGCGACGCTGGTGTGCGTGTAAGCCGCGGGATTGATAATGATAAAGTCGATCTGGTCGCTGCCGGCCTGCTGAATGCGACTGACAATTTCGCCTTCATTGTTGGATTGAAAGGTCTGTAGATTAACGCTGTTTTGCTGCGCCATCTGGTTCAGATTCTGGTTGATAGCGGCCAGGGTGTCCGTGCCGTAAATCTCGGGCTCGCGCTTGCCTAACATATTCAGGTTAGGGCCATGGATGACCAGAATGTTAGTCATTGGGGATTTTCCCGAGACTCGAATTGATTATCCGCGGATTTTCACATATCGCTAAAATAGAGTCCAGTTTTAGTCAGATATCGGCCAGTTTGGCGAAGTTGGCGACAAAATTTTATAAATGCCGCTCTGTCAAAGGCTTACAGGGATTTCTCCACCTGCGTGCGCAGTTCCTGCAGTGTCATTTCACCGTTATGCTGAAAAATAATCTTGAGTTCACGGTCGAGCAGCACGGTATAGGGCAGGCTGCCACTCGGATTTCCCAACGTGACGTTGTACATCGCCGCCCGATTGCCTGCCAGAAACAGCGGGTAATTGATGCTGTATTCGTCGGCGAAGCGCCTGACCTGGGATTCACCGTCGAAAGCGATGCCCAGTAGACGCACGCCTTTGGCGGCATACTCGTTGTTAATCTCGACCAGGCCTGGAATTTCTCGCCGGCAGGGTGCGCACCAGGGTGCCCAGAAATTAACCAGCAGGATGTCACCTTGCCAGTCACTCAAAACCGTTTCGCGTTGGTCGAGGTCGGTCAGCGGTATCGAATGAATTTCAAGCGGCGCCTGACTGGCGACCGCCGGCCCGGTAAACAACCTGGGTTGCAACAACTGATAGAGTGCAACGCCGCCGAGCACCGAGCCCAGCGCAATGGCGACTAGCAGCAGGTTTTTGCGGGTCACTGAAATGTGGCGCTGACGTGTGCCGCGAACTGCTCGCCTGACATTTCGCCGACCACGCGGCGGTTACGGATCTCCTTGCCCGAGCTATCGAAGAACAGTATTGCGGGCGGCCCGTAAATACCCATCGAAGTCATCAGGTCGGTGTCGATGCGGTCATTGTCGGTCACATCTGCCTGCAACGTCGCCACCTTGTCGAGCGCCGTCAGCACATCGGGATGACTGAAGGCGTATTTCTCCATCTCCTTACAGGAGATGCACCAGTCCGCGTAAAAGTCGAGCATGGTTTTGCGGCCCTGTTGCACGGAGTCGTTCAGCGCCAGTTGTAAACCGTCGCGCCCCTTGATCTGACGAAACACCAGGTGACGTTCGGCTTGCCCGGGAGCGCCGACGGAGGCGCTGAGTCCGCGCAGCGGTTGAATCAGGTCGTTGCTGCCGGCGGCCGCGCCAATCAGGTAAGCAGCTCCGTATATCAGGATTAACAAGCCGGCAGATTTGAACAAACGTTGCCAGCCCGAGGCTGTTTCGCCCAGGGAATCTAGCGCGCCCATGTATATCGCCGAACCGATCAACAGCGCCGCAATCAGTGCCATGGTGATATTAACGGGTAAGATACGCTCCAGCAGCCAGATCGCGACGCCGAGCATGACTACACCAAAAACGGCCTTGACTGTGTCCATCCATGCGCCCGCGCGCGGCAGCAGCTTGCCCGCCGAAGTGCCTACCAGCATAAGTGGAACACCCATACCCAGACCGAGAGCGAACAGCGCCAGCCCGCCGAGTTGCCAGTCCTGAGTTTGCGAGATGAAGATCAGTGCGCCGACCAGCGGTGCGGTGATACAGGGGCCGACGATAATCGCCGAGAAAATGCCCATCAGGCCGACTCCGATCAGCGTACCGCCCTGTTGGCTATTGCTGATGGCGGTCAGGCGCGACTGGATTGCATTGGGCATCTGCAATTCGTAAAAACCGAACATGGATAGCGACAGAAGTACGAATACGGCGGCAAAACCGCTCAGAATTATCGGGTCCTGGAACCAGATCTGGATATTGAACTCGGCGCCGTAATAGCCGACGATCGCGCCCGCGGTGGCATAGGTGACGGCCATTGCCAGCACGTAGATCAGCGACAGAGAAAACGCCTTGCGGGTGGTAATCGAAGAACCCTGGCCTGCGATAATACTGGAGAGGATCGGAATCATCGGGAATACGCAGGGGGTAAATGTGAGACCGATACCGGCGAGGAAAAACAAACCCACGATCAGCAGCAGGCTTTCATCTTTCAATAGCTGTGCAAATTGATCTTGCTCGGATACCGGTGCCTGGAGCTGGCCAAGCACCGAAGTACCGTCAGTTTTTGCATTATTGCCCGCATCGGCGAGTTCGTCGACCACCTGGATCAGGCCCTCGGCCGCATTAACGGAAAGATACTTGGTGATTGGCGGATAGCAGATCCGATCTTCAACGCAACCCTGATACCCGTATGACAGTGTAAATTGATCGCTGGCGTTGGCTGCTGAAATGATCGGAATAGATACATTCACCTGGTTGTAGATAACTTCGGTGTCTCCGAAAAATTCGTCGAATTTATTTTTGCCCTTCGGCAGCGAAATTGCGCCGAGAGAATGACCACTGCCATCGACCATCGCGATTTGTAATTTGTCTCGATAGACATAAATATTATTCGCCAGCAAGATATTGGTCTGGATAACATTGTTGGCGTCCAGCCGGGCAGACAGGATAAAAGCCTCGTCCGGATGCAGAATGTCATCTTCGTCGTCGAGCCCGATTTCTTCTCCTAGCGCTCGTAGCGCCGCTAACGGATCGGAGTCATCGCGGTTGGCCGCGGCTTGGGATTGTTGCGTGTTTTCCAGATTGTCCGAAACCTGCGCCAGCAAGGTTTGCAGCGCGGCGACATCGCTGCCCTGGTTGTCGGTTGGCTGGCTGCTCGCAACCCAGGCCGTGGGCATGATTTGCGCGGTCGAGGCGACGTCGACCGCCAGCGCCTGTTTCAGCGGCGGATAACAGACCCCGATATCGGCGCATCCCTGGCTTACCGCCTTGACCTGCAGGCGGGATGCGGCGGCGCCTTCATACAGCAATGGCAGTTTGATCGTGACGTTGTTGCGGTAAGTCTCCATCTTGCCGAAAAATTCGTCTTCCTTGATTTTGCCATCCGGTATGAGAGCAACATCGAAGGACGCCGGCGCATCGCTGGAATCGATCTGAAAATCGAAACGCTCGCGATACATGTAATAGCCGGGGGCGATTGTGTACTCGGCGATCAGCGTATCGCCTTGCATGCGCGCGCTTAAGGCAAACGCCTGTTCGGGCGGCAGCAACTCCTCCTCTTGCTCCTGGGCCTGGAGCGCAGGGCTGCTTGTGAGCAGAAAAACCAGGATCAAACCGGTAATATGTCTGAAGATCGTCATTGCGTTGATTGCGTTATCCAGTCCAGGTAATCGGGGTCGCCAGAGTCTATCTTAAAATGCAATATCTCGGCTACGGCGTAGGGATGGGCGGCCCGAATTTCGCGCTGAAGTGCGGCCACCCGGGTGGCGCTGGTTTTGATGAACATCTTGTGTTCCTTGCCATGCCTTATTTCGCCTTTCCAGTGATATATAGACTCCATCTGCGGCAAAACGTTTACACTCGCAGCCAGCTTCTTTTGCAGCCAGGCCTCGGCCTGCTGCCGGGCTCCATCGAGATCGGGCCATGATGTAATAACCAGGTATTGATCCGACATAAGATATTCCGGGAGCACGATTGATAAAGTGATATGCTAACCACATATAGGTCGAATATCATTATCACTGAAGTAATACCCCTGATTTTAGTTGAAATTATGTTAACTGTTTGTTCAATCCCATGTTTCCGCTGATTGTAGTTCTTTTCCTGGTAATCCCGATTATCGAAATCTACCTGTTAATCCAGGTAGGCCAGGTGATTGGTGCCGGATGGACCATATTCCTCGTGGTGTTGACCGCCGTCATTGGCGTCGCGCTGTTGAAACATCAGGGCTTGTCGACGCTAAACCGGGCGCAGCTTAAAATGCAGCAAAACGAGTTGCCGGCGCGGGAGATTCTCGAGGGCATGGGCCTCGTAGTCGCAGGCGCCCTGCTGTTGACGCCAGGATTTTTCACCGACGCGGTCGGTTTTTTCCTGTTGTTTCCACCCACACGAATCTGGCTGGTGAGTGCTATGGCATCACGCCTGGTAACCTCGGCATCGGTCAGTATGCACGGGCATGTACACAGTAATAGACCCCACGATAGCAATGTAATCGACGGCGTTAAGTACCACAGAGACGAATAATTTCGGCAAAAAATTGGCAAAAGACGCCCATTTTATCCCTGATCTTGCTTGAATCACGCAAAATCTCCCCCATATCGCTTGACTACAATAGACGGCTGAATATCATTAGCACTCTCAATCGCTGAGTGCTAACTCGCGGCTTAAAAGATTGGTCCATCCCGAAGGGTGGCGTAACTAACGAAACTACGGAGCGTAGCAATAATGAACATTCGTCCCTTGCATGATCGAGTAATCGTCAGGCGTAAGGAGGAAGAGCGGACCACTGCAGGTGGTATCGTCATTCCCGATTCGGCAACTGAAAAACCCAGCATGGGTGAAATCCTCGCGGTCGGTAGCGGCAAAGTCACCGATTCTGGTGATACACGTGCCCTTGAAGTCAAGGTCGGTGATTCCGTCTACTTTGGTAAGTATTCCGGCACCGAAATCAAGGTCGACAATGAAGAACTGTTGATCATGCGCGAAGATGACATCATCGCTGTTGTTGAATAAATCGGATTATCGAGAGGTTAAACTCAAATGAGTGCAAAAGAAGTATTATTTGGTGACGATGCGCGTTCGCGCATGGTCAAAGGCGTAAACATCCTGGCAAATGCCGTCAAGGTTACCCTGGGTCCCAAGGGTCGCAACGTGGTTCTGGACAAGAGCTTCGGCGCGCCGACCATGACCAAAGACGGTGTATCGGTCGCCAAGGAAATCGAACTAGAAGACAAGTTCGAAAACATGGGTGCGCAAATGGTTAAGGAAGTTTCATCGCAAACTTCCGACGTGGCCGGTGACGGCACCACGACGGCAACCGTACTGGCGCAGGCCATCGTGCGCGAAGGCATGAAAGCAGTCGCCGCGGGTATGAATCCAATGGATCTGAAGCGCGGTATCGACAAGGCGGCAGCCGCAGCGGTAGAGCATCTGCAAACCATTTCCACCCCCTGCGAAGACACCAAGGCGATCGCCCAGGTCGGCATCATCTCGGCCAACGCCGACGAAAGCGTCGGCAACATCATCGCCGAGGCGATGGAAAAGGTTGGCAAGGAAGGCGTTATCACCGTTGAAGAAGGTTCTTCATTCGATAACGAACTCGACGTGGTCGAAGGTATGCAGTTTGACCGTGGTTACCTGTCGCCTTACTTCGTCAACGAGCAGTCAACCATGTCTGCCGAGCTCGAAGAGCCGATGATTCTGCTGTTCGACAAGAAAATCTCCAACATCCGCGAGCTGCTGCCGATTCTTGAATCAGTCGCCAAGGCAAGCAAGCCGTTGCTGATCGTCGCCGAAGACATCGAAGGCGAAGCGCTGGCAACCCTGGTGGTCAACAGCATGCGCGGTATCGTTAAAGTCTGTGCCGTCAAGGCGCCTGGTTTCGGCGACCGTCGCAAGGCCATGCTGCAGGACATCGCGGTACTGACCGGTGGCCAGGTGATTTCCGAAGAAGTTGGCCTGAGTCTCGAAAAAGTGACCATGGAAGACCTCGGTTCTGCCAAGAAAGTCTCGATCACCAAGGAAAACACGACTATCGTTGATGGCGCTGGTTCAGTTGAAGATATCCAGGACCGTATTACCCAGATCAAGGCTCAGATCGCCGAGTCGACTTCAGACTACGACACCGAAAAGATGCAGGAACGCCTGGCCAAGCTGGCCGGTGGTGTTGCCGTGATCAAGGTTGGTGCCGCGACCGAAATCGAAATGAAAGAGAAGAAGGCTCGCGTCGAAGACGCGCTGCACTCGACTCGCGCCGCGGTTGAAGAAGGCGTGGTCGCCGGTGGTGGTGTCGCGCTGATTCGTGCACGTGCTGCGATTGCCGACCTCAAGGGCGATAACCACGATCAGAATATCGGTATCGATATCGCACGTCGTGCGCTGGAAGAGCCGATTCGCCAGATCGTTCACAACGCCGGCGCCGAAGCCTCGGTGGTCACCAACAACGTCGAGGAAGGCGAAGGTAACTACGGTTACAACGCTGCCACCGGCGAATACGGCGATATGATCGAAATGGGTATCCTGGATCCTACCAAGGTAGCTCGTTCGGCGCTGCAAAACGCGGCTTCCGTGGCTGGTCTATTGATTACGACCGAAGCCATGATTGCTGACGCGCCTAAAGAAGCCGGTCCTGCTATGCCTGATATGGGTGGTATGGGCGGCGGTATGGGCGGTATGGGCGGCATGATGTAGTCTCGCCTGCTGCGCACCGCGATAGCGGCGTTACTTTTAGCAGCGAGACAATCGCGTACGGACGTACGCTCACGCCTTCGCTGCAAAAAGTGCCTTGCTCTCGCGGCGCTCGAGTGCATGGACGCACGAGTGCCGGTTGCGCCGGGAGC
>CAMYML010000014.1 GCA_947259305.1 uncultured Gammaproteobacteria bacterium
GCCGAGACGCCGATGTGACGGGGCGAACAACCCGATGTGCCTTGCACATCGGGGGGAGGGCGGCGCCGGCGTAGTAGTAACTACGTTAAGCGGCCCGGCGAACCCGATGTGCTTTAGCACATCGGGGTGCCCCGTCACAACGAGCGTATCGGTGGCCGCAGCAGGAAGGTGTTGAGATATGCTGGTTAGACCCAATGTCAGCGGCTATTTTATTACCGGTTCCGATACCGATGTCGGCAATACTTACATCGCCTGCCAGATCGTCGGCCAGTTGCGCACCGCGGGTTTTACCCTCGAAACCCGCAAACCCGCCGAATCCGGCTGCGAGCCGGCTCCCGGCGGTGGACTGCTAACCCATGACGCGGCCGCTCTGCAACGGGCGAACGCTAACCGCGAATCGATCGAACGCATCGCGCCCTATCGTTTCCGTGCGGCGCTGGCGCCCCAGCGCGCGGCGCGCCTGGAGGGACGGTCGGTGCAGATGCGGGACTTGATCGACGCCTGCGCCCGTGACGACGCCGGTCACTGCCTGATCGTCGAAGGCGCGGGCGGATTTTACTCGCCGCTCGCGCAAGACGGCTTGAACGCCGACCTGGCCGAAGCGCTGCAACTCGCGGTGATTATTGTTGTCAATGACCGTATTGGCGCGGTCAACCAGACATTGATGACGCAGCAGGCGGTAACCAGCCGGCATTTGCGCGTGGCTGCCATCATCTTCAACCAGGTAAGCCCGATGACAGACAATGACATGGATAATGCGGCCGACCTGCAAGCCTGGTGCGACCTGCCGGTATTTCGCTGTGAGCATGGCCAGCATCTGCCGCTGCTGTTCGAGACCGAGCATGACTGAATCCCGCCTCGACCGTTGGCTCGCGCCCTGGGTATTCGTATTGACCGGGATTATTTTTAATATATTGTCGGCGCTGATCATCCATTATTTCATTGGCCTTAACAATGATCAGATCAACCAGATCGACCGCGC
The DNA here is from genome assembly GCA_947259305.1 of uncultured Gammaproteobacteria bacterium. GTDB lineage: Bacteria > Pseudomonadota > Gammaproteobacteria. The sequence continues at coordinate 983 of CAMYML010000014.1, forward strand.
GATCCAGGGCAAACAGGTGTTGATCGACAGCCAGTGGCAATCCAAAACCGAAGTCGAACGCAAAAAGGAATTTTTCATCCTGTTGCTGGCGGGCAAACCCGCCAATCCCGCCCTGACCGAGTCTTATTATCACGCTTACCTGAATGAACTAATGCATACCCATGACCTGCAGGATTTTGTCACACGCATGCAGCGTCACGCCGGTACCGACCTCGAGTTGCTGCTGGATCTCAGCAGCGCGGCGCAACAATCGATAATCGCGTCCATCAACAATAGTTATTTCGAGTCGCTCGAGTTACAGGAACAGAAAATGCCGCTCGAAGGCGATAACGCGCTGCTGTTCAGCATCGCCATCTTTCTCCAGGTAATCGGGCTGATCCTGGTGCTGGCGCGGGACCTGCGACGACACTGACGGCACATGAATAAAGGCTACGCGGTCATCCTCAGCGGCTATGTCGGCTGGGGCCTGTTCCCCCTGTACTGGGCGTTGCTAAGCCATGTCCCGGCAACCGAAGTACTGCTGCATCGCATGCTGTGGTCGGCGCCGGTGCTAATGCTGCTGGTGCTGCTGAGCGCGCGCCGCAGACAGCAGGTCGCCACCGCGCTGGCCTCCTGGCGCGAATTGAAATGGCTGGCAGTATCCAGCCTCGTGGTCTGCCTGAACTGGGGCATTTATATCTGGGCAGTCGCCAATCATCGCGTGGTCGAAGCCAGCATGGGCTACTTTCTGACGCCATTACTGAACGTGCTGGCCGGCGTCATCGTATTCAAGGAAAGGCTGGGGCGACTCAACGTCGTCGCGATTGCGTTTGCCGCGGCAGGCGTCGCCTACTACTTCTTCAGCACGACCAGCGCACCCTGGGTGGTACTCGCAGTCGGTATCAGTTTTGCCGTCTACGGGTTGTTGCGCAAACAAATGACGACCAATGCCGTGCCCGGCCTGTTCGTCGAAATACTGTTACTGCTGCCATTTACCCTGGCGCTGATCCTGTGGCTGCACTACCGCGGCGAGGCAAGCTTCCTGAATCATGCCCGGGAAACCGATTTGTGGCTGATACTGGCGGGGCCGGTGACGGTTTTGCCGCTGGCATTTTTCACCGCCGGCAGCCGCATGTTGCCGCTGACGACAGCGGGTATTCTGTTCTACGTGACGCCATCGCTGCAGTTTTTTTGCGGGGTGGCGCTGCTCGGTGAGGCCTTCGATTTCAACAAGCTGATCGGCTTCATCGGCATCTGGATCGGGCTGGCGATCTTCAGCTACAGCCTTTTGACCGGCAAAGAAGTGGCATCCGCCCCGGCGACCTGATCGCGCTAGGCGAGGAAACTGGGCATATTGCCGACTTCGACGATCTTCATCGCATTGGTACCGCCGCCGGTACCCATCAGGTCACCCTTGGTGATGATGACCAGGTCGCCATCCGCGATCGTGCCCTGCTTTAGCATCAGCTCGACCGCTTCCTGGTTGGCCTCGGCATGATTGGTGTGCACCGTCGGGAAATAAACCGGGAACACGCCGCGGTAAAGATTAACCTTGCGGTTGGTAGATTGATGCCGCGACAACGCGAAGATCGGAATGCCGGAGCTGATGCGCGACATCCATAACGCGGTGGAACCGGATTCGGTCAGGGTTGCAATAGCGCGCACGTTCAGGTGATTGGCGGTATACATGGCCGCCATCGCGATGGCTTCATCGACGCGCATGAAGGTATCGTCGATGCGATGGCGGGACTTGATCGCGCGGCTGTGCTGTTCCGCATTGAGGCAGATATCCGACATCGACCTGACGGTCTCGCTGGGATAGGCGCCGGTCGCGGTTTCGGCCGACAGCATGACCGCATCGGTACCGTCAAGCACCGCGTTGGCCACATCGAATACTTCGGCGCGCGTCGGAATCGGGCTATCGCGCATCGACTCCATCATCTGCGTTGCGGTAATCGTCACGCAATTCAGGTCACGCGCCTTCTTGATAATTTCTTTCTGCACCGCCGGCAGCTTGGCGTCACCGATTTCGACGCCGAGATCACCACGCGCGATCATGATCCCAGCGGAATGCTCGATAATTTCCTCGAGATTGTCGAGCGCCTCGGCGCGCTCGATCTTGGCTATCAGTCCGGCCGAGCTGCCCTCGGCGTCGAGCAGTTTGCGCGCCTGGATCATGTCCGCCGCGTTTCTCGGGAAGGAAACCGCGAGATAGTCGGCATCGATCAACGCCGCGGTTTTCAAATCGGCGCGATCCTTGTCGGTCAACACTTCGGCGGTCAATCCGCCGCCCTTGAGGTTGATGCCCTTGTTGTCCGAGAGCTCGCCGCCGACCTGAACCGTACAGTGGATGCGAGGCCCTTCGACCGAGTCGACCTGCAGCACGATACGGCCATCGTCGAGCACCAGGATATCTTCGTTCTTGACATCCTGCGGCAGCTGCTTGTAGGTAATGCCGATCTGCTCGCTGTCGCCCTCGCCGTCGGGGCATTCGGCGTTGAGACAAAACTTGTTACCGAGCGCCAGATTGACCTTGCCATTTTTAAATTTTTCGAGCCGGATCTTGGGACCCTGCAGGTCGGCGAGGATCGCCAGGTGACGATTGTTTTCGAGCCCGATGCGTCGAATTTTCTCGGCGCGCGCGCGGTGCTCGTCTGGCTTGCCGTGGGAAAAATTGAGGCGCACCACGTCGACCCCGGCCTTGATCAGGCTATCGATGGCCGCGTCTGATTCGGTCGCGGGCCCGAGGGTGGCGACGATTTTCGTTCTACGTAGAACCGCTCTCATAGTCTGAGTACCTTTGTTCCAGCATGGCTACAGCCGGTAGTTTTTTACCTTCCAGGAACTCGAGAAAAGCACCACCGCCGGTGGATATATACGAAACCTGTTGCGCTATACCGTACTTGTCGACGGCGGCCAGTGTATCACCCCCGCCGGCAATCGAGAACGCCGGCGAGGTCGCAATCGCCTCGGCCAGCACCCGGGTACCGTTACCGAACTGGTCGAATTCGAACACGCCGACCGGACCGTTCCAGACGATAGTCGCCGCCTGTTGCAGGATCGTGGCGAAATGCGCCGCGGTCTCGGGGCCGATATCGAAGATCATGTCATCGTCCTCGACTTCGGATACCGGTTTCACCGTTGCGATCGCAGATTCCGAAAATTCCTTGCCACAAACGACGTCGGTCGGAATTGGGATATCGCCACCCTTGGCGCGCGCCTGCTCCACCAGCCGACTGGCCTCGGGAATCAGGTCCGCTTCGACCAGTGACTTGCCGACGTTATAGCCTGCGGCCGCTATGAAGGTGTTGGCGATACCGCCGCCCGGAATCAACTGGTCGACGATGCCGGAAAGGGACTCGAGCACGGTCAGCTTGGTCGATACCTTGGAGCCGCCGACGATGGCGACCACGGGGCTGCGTGGCTGGTTCAGGGCCTTGCCAAGCGCATCGAGCTCAGCCGCCAGCAGCGGTCCGGCGCAGGCAAGCGGCGCATACTGACCGGCGCCATGCGTCGAAGCCTGGGCTCGATGCGCGGTGCCGAAGGCATCCATGACGTATATATCGCAGAGCGCGGCATAGCGCCGCGACAGGTCTTCGTCGTTGGCCTTTTCACCCGGATTGAAGCGCACGTTCTCGAGCAGCACCACGTCACCGTCAGCCATGATCGGCGCCTGCTCGAGGTAATCGCTGATTAACGGCACAGCCTTGCCGAGCGCCTCGGAGAGATAGTCGGCAACCGGTTGCAGCGAAAACTGCGCCTCCGGCTTACCTTCTTCGGGACGGCCGAGATGCGACATGATCATCAGCCGCGCGCCGGCCAAGATACATTGCCGGATCGCCGGCAGCGAAGCCTTGATGCGTTGATCGCTGGTGACGACGCCATCCTTGAGCGGGACGTTCAGGTCCTGGCGGATCAATACCCTTTTGCCGGCCAGATCGAGGCCGGTCATTTCCAGTACAGGCATAACGCTGATCTCAGCTCAGGCAGCGATGACGCGCGCCATCTCAACGACCTTGCAGGAGTAGCCCCATTCGTTGTCGTACCAGGAAATCAGCTTGACGAAAGTATCGTCCATCTGGATCCCGGCTTCGGCGTCGAAGGTCGAGGTGCAGGCTTCACCACGAAAGTCGGTCGACACCACCTTTTCCTCGGTATAGGCAAGCACGCCCTTCATCGGGCCCTCGGAGGCCGCTTTCATTGCCGCGCAAATGTCTTCGTAGCTGGCTGCTTTTTCCAGTTCGACGGTCAGGTCGACCACCGAAACGTCGGAAGTCGGCACGCGAAACGCCATACCCGTAAGTTTGCCGTTGAGACTCGGCAATACCTTGCCGACCGCCTTGGCGGCGCCAGTGGAGGATGGAATAATATTTTCCAGGATACCACGGCCGCCGCGCCAGTCCTTCATCGACGGGCCGTCGACGGTTTTCTGGGTCGCCGTCGCTGCGTGTACGGTGGTCATCAGGCCACGCTTGAGGCCGAAATTATCGTCGATAACCTTGGCGATCGGCGCCAGGCAGTTGGTGGTGCAGGAAGCGTTTGAAATAATCGCTTCGCCGGCGTAGGAATCGTCATTCACGCCATAGACGAACATCGGCGTGTCATCCTTCGACGGCGCCGACATGATGACTTTCCTGGCGCCCGCGTCGATATGCTTTTGCGCGGTTTCCGCGGTCAGGAACAGGCCGGTCGCTTCGACGACGACGTCCACATCGAGGTCGCCCCATTTCAGTTCCGCCGGATCGCGCTCAGCGGTAAGGCGAATATTTTTGCCGTCGACGACCAGGGTATTACCCTCGACCGCGACATCGCCCTTGAACTTGCCGTGCACCGAATCGTGCTTGAGCATGTAGGCGAGATACTCGGGATCGAGCAGATCGTTGATGCCGACGACTTCGACATCGCCGAAGTCCTGTGCCGCGCGAAACACCATGCGTCCTATGCGGCCAAAGCCGTTGATACCGACACGTATTGTCATATGAAATTCTCCCGTGAGTTAAAAATTAATCTATTCCTAAAAGACCGTTGACCGCTTCCACCACCTTGCCGACGGTGAAGCCGAAATAGGCAAATAATTCTTTGGCCGGCGCCGACTCGCCAAAGGTATCGATGCCGATGACGATGCCGTTGGATCCGACATACTTGTACCAGCCCCCGGTGACCGCGGCTTCGACCGCGATGCGGGCGCTCACGCCAGGCGGCAGCACCTCGTCGCGGTACTCCTGCGGTTGCCGATCGAACACCGAAGTGCTGGGCATGGATACCAGGCGGATATTCTGATTTTCGAGCGCTTCCGACTCGCAGGCGGCCATCGCCAGCTCCACTTCCGAACCGGTGGCGATAATGATGACATCGGGCGTGCCCTCGCAGTCACGCAGGATATAACCGCCGCGCGCGATGGCTGCAATCTGTTCCGGGCTGCGCGCCTGATGCTTCAGACCCTGGCGCGAAAACACCAGGCAGGTCGGCCCGTCGCGGCGTTCGATGGCGGCCTTCCAGCTAACCGCGGTTTCGACCGTATCGCAGGGGCGCCACAGATGCATATTCGGAATCATGCGCAGCGTCGGAATCTGTTCCACCGCCTGGTGGGTTGGCCCGTCTTCGCCCAGCCCGATCGAGTCATGGGTATAGACGAAGATGCTTTGAATTTTCATCAGCGCGGCCATGCGCAGCGCGTTACGCGCGTATTCGGAAAACACCAGGAAAGTAGCGCCGAAGGGGATGAAGCCGCCATGCAGCACGATGCCGTTGAGCATCGCCGACATGCCGAATTCGCGCACTCCGTAATTGATGTAGTTGGCGTCCGGTGAATCGGCGCGCATCGGCTTGAAACCGGACCACTCGGTAAGATTGGAACATCCCAGGTCCGCGGAACCGCCGAACAGCTCCGGCAATAGCGGCGAATAGGCCTCGATCGCCGCCAGCGAAGCCTGGCGCGTGGCCCTGGTTTCGGCTGCTTCGTCGACCTCGGCGATAAAAGCCTGCGCCGCCTCTTCCCAGTTCCCCGGCAATTCGCGCTTGCTGCGGCGTTCGAATTCGGCGGCCAGTTCCGGGTGCTCAGCCTGGTACTCGGCAAACTTCTGTATCCAGGCGTCTTCCTGGGCCTGCCCCTTGGTGCGGTGATCCCAACCCTGGTATACCTCGTCCGGCACCACGAAAGCCTCGTGCTCCCAGTTCAGTTCGATGCGCGCCAGCGCGACCTCATCCTCGCCCAGCGGGGCGCCATGACAGGCGTGCCCGCCGGCCTTGTTGGGCGCGCCGAAACCGATAATGGTTTTACAGCAGATCAGCGAGGGTTTGGCGGTAATCGCTCGCGCCGCCTCGACCGCAATCTTGATTTCATCCGGGTTATGGCCATCGACCTCGATCACGTGCCAGCCGTAGGCTTCGAAGCGCTTCGGGGTATCGTCGAGAAACCAGCCTTCCACCTTGCCGTCGATCGAAATGCCGTTATCGTCCCAGAATGCGATCAGCTTGCCGAGACCGAGGGTTCCCGCGAGCGAGCCGGCTTCATGCGAAATGCCTTCCATCAGGCAGCCATCGCCCAGGAAAACATAGGTAAAGTGATCGACGATATTGAAATTATCGCGATTGAATTCGGCGGCGAGCGCGCGTTCGGCGATCGCCATGCCGACGGCGTTGGCAATCCCCTGCCCCAGCGGCCCGGTGGTGGTTTCGATACCCGGCGCATAGCCGTGTTCGGGATGCCCTGGCGTCTTCGAATGCAGCTGGCGAAAATTCTTCAGATCTTCGATAGTGACCTCGTAACCGGTCAGGTGCAGTACCGAATAAGGCAGCATCGAACCATGCCCGTTGGACATCACGAAGCGATCGCGATCGCTCCATTCCGGGTTTGCCGGATTATGGCGCATGAAGTCGTTATAAAGGACTTCAGCGATATCGGCCATTCCCATAGGGGCCCCTGGATGGCCGGAATTGGCCTTTTGCACGGCATCCATGGCAAGCGCCCGAATCGCATTGGCAAGCGTTTTACGAGATGACATTGATCGCCCCCGAAATCGAAGTTTTTATCATAAGTCTTTGATTAATATTGAGTATTTCTGACTACACATGTTCAACTACCGAACCGGCCGGCAATTAACGTTTATCACTTCACGCGCGCTCTCGGCAAGGCGAGCTATTCTCTCGTAAATGCAAATTGACAGCAACTTATAAAAACTTCTATGGGTATCCAGCTTTTATATGGCGCTGACAATCATTGCTGTTATTTTGATTTGTCTTACATATAATGCGTTTTTTTTACAATCGGGCGGAGAAGGCTATGTCGGGTTCATATATTTTTACTTCCGAATCGGTTTCGGGCGGTCATCCGGACAAGATGGCAGACCAGATTTCCGACGCGGTTCTCGACGCCCTGCTGGAAAAGGATCCGTGCTCAAGGGTTGCCTGTGAAACCCTGGTCAAAACCGGCATGGTGCTGTTGGCCGGCGAAATCACGACCAATGCCGAGGTCGACATGGAAGCGCTGGTGCGCGATACAGTCTGCGAAATCGGTTACGACAATCCGGAATGCGGCTTCGATGGCAAGACCTGCGCGGTGTTGACCGGTCTCGGCAAACAATCCGGCGATATCGCGATGGGCGTTGACGAGGGTAATGAAAAGGAACAGGGCGCCGGCGACCAGGGCCTGATGTTTGGCTACGCCTGCAGTGAAACCGACGTGCTGATGCCGGCACCGATTACCTACGCCCATCGCCTGGTACGCCGCCAGCACGAAGTTTTCAAATCGGGCGAACTCGACTGGCTGCAGCCCGACGCCAAGAGCCAGGTCACCTTGCGCTATGAACATCACAAGCCGGTCGGTATCGAGGCCGTGGTCCTGTCGACCCAGCACAAGGAGTCGGTAGACCTGGCGACCTTACGCGAAGGCGTGATCGATACCATACTAAAGCCGGTATTACCCGCCGAATGGCTCGCTCAGTGTAAAAACGAGAATATTCACATCAATCCAACCGGCCGCTTTGTCGTGGGTGGCCCCGTGGGTGACGCCGGTCTAACCGGGCGCAAGATCATCGTCGATACCTATGGCGGCATGGCGCGTCACGGTGGCGGCGCCTTTTCCGGCAAGGACCCATCCAAGGTCGACCGCTCGGCGGCTTACGCGGCGCGTTACGTGGCCAAGAACATCGTTGCCGCGGGCATCGCGGAACGCTGCGAGGTACAGGTCTCTTACGCCATCGGCGTTGCCGAACCAACATCTATCAGCGTCGACACCTTCGGTACCGGGATTATCGCCGACGATAGCATCATCCGGCTGATTCGCGATCATTTCGATCTGCGACCCAAGGGCTTGATCGCGATGCTTGATTTGATCCGGCCGATCTACAAGCCGACCGCGGCTTACGGCCACTTCGGGCGCGAAGATCTCGATCTGAGCTGGGAACGTATTGACAAGGCCGAGGCGTTAAAGGCCGACGCGGGTCTTTAACCGCGCGCGCGTGACTGATCCAAATTGACAGCCGCGCGTATATAGATACACTATTCGGTCCCCTGCATTCGGGGGACTTGTGTGCGAGGAGCGTTGCGACAGCCCTGCTGCCAGGCTCGCCCACAGGATCAATACAACGGCGCTCATAAATAGTTTGGAGATTATTTATGAGTGCTAACGCGCAAGACGTCATCAAAGAAGATTACAAGGTCGCCGACCTTTCGCTCGCTTCCTGGGGTCGCAAAGAAATCGCGATCGCCGAAACCGAAATGCCGGGCCTGGTATCCCTGCGCGGCAAGTATGGCGCAGAGCAGCCGCTAAAAGGCGCGCGCATCGCGGGTTCGCTGCACATGACCATCCAGACCGCGGTTTTGATCGAAACCCTGGTCGCGCTCGGCGCCGAAGTGCGCTGGGCATCCTGCAACATTTTTTCTACCCAGGATCACGCCGCCGCGGCAATCGCCGAATCCGGCGTGCCCGTGTTCGCGATCAAGGGTGAATCGCTGGAAGATTACTGGCAGTACACCCACCGGATCATGCAATGGCACGATGGCGGCACCCCAAACATGATTCTCGACGATGGTGGCGACGCGACCATGCTGATCAACCTCGGCAGCAAGGCCGAAAAAGATTTATCGGTGCTCGATAACCCGGGAACCGAGGAAGAAGAAATCGCGTTCGCGGCCATTCGCGCCAAATTGGTCGAATCGCCTAACTGGTATTCCAACATCCAGCAAAACATTCGGGGCGTTACCGAAGAAACCACCACTGGTGTGCACCGCCTCTACCAGATGCAGGCGAAAGGCGAACTGCCCTTCCCCGCTTTTAACGTCAACGATTCGGTCACCAAGTCCAAATTTGACAATCTCTACGGCTGTCGTGAATCGCTGGTTGACGGTATCAAACGCGCCACCGACGTTATGGTCGCTGGCAAGGTCGCCCTGGTGCTGGGTTATGGCGACGTCGGCAAGGGTTGCGCACAGTCGCTCAAGGGCCTCGGCGCCAGCGTGCTAGTCACTGAGATCGATCCGATCTGCGCGCTGCAGGCGGCAATGGAAGGATTTCGCGTCGTCACCATGGATGACGCCTGCAAGCAAGCCGACATCTTCGTCACCGCGACCGGCAACTTCAACGTCATCCGCAAGGATCACATGGAGCAGATGAAGGATCAGTCGATTGTCTGCAACATCGGGCATTTCGACAACGAAATCCAGGTCGCCGAGATGAAGGGCTATGACTGGGAAAACATCAAGCCGCAGGTCGATCACATCATTTTCCCCGATGGCAGGCGCATTATCCTGCTGGCCGAAGGACGCCTGGTCAACCTGGGCTGCGCCACCGGTCACCCGAGTTTCGTGATGTCTAACTCATTCACCAACCAGGTGCTGGCGCAGATGGAAATTTTCTGCAACCCGGGCAAGTATCAAAACGAGGTTTACGTTCTGCCCAAGCACCTGGACGAAGAGGTCGCACGGCTGCATCTGGAAAAGATCGGCGTCAAACTGACCACGCTCAGCCAGGAACAAGCCGACTATATTGGCGTCAAGGTCGAAGGTCCGTACAAACCCGATACCTATCGCTACTAGTCGAGTGCGTCTATGCGGATCTCCCGCGTATACGTCGACGCCGAGCTTGCCAGCGGGCAGGTCATAGCCCTCGACAAGACTCAGAGCCATTACCTGAAAAACGTGCTGCGCCTGAAACCGGGCGCAGCCTTTTTTTTGTTCAACGGCAGGGCGGTCATCGATTTCGAAGCCCGTTTGCTGATCGATGGCAAACGGCTCCTGGCCGAAATCGGCGCAGCGCAACCGCTAGCCACCGAAGCGGCGCTCGCAAGCGATGTTATCCAGGGCCTCGGGCGCACCGACCATACTGACTGGATGATCCAGAAAACGACCGAACTCGGCGCCAGCAGAATTTCGCTGTTCAACGCCGAACGCACCCAGTCCCCCTTGAAACCGGCGCAACTCGACAGGAAACTGGCGCACTGGCGGGGCGTGGCAATTAGCGCCTGCGAGCAGTGCGGCCGCGCCATCGTGCCTGCCATCGCGTTCCACACCAGGCTCGAACGGGCACTTGACGCTGTTCCCGACTCACTCAAACTGCTGCTCGATTTCGACGGCAAACCGCTGGCATCGCTATTGCAGGCGCCTCAATCCTCGGTATCAATTCTGTTAGGCCCCGAAGGGGGATTGAATCCGCAGGAGATCGACCTCGCCCGGGACTCCGGGTTCCAGCCGGTCAGCCTCGGCGCCCGCGTGCTGCGCTTCGAAACCGCGGCCATCGCAGCGCTGACTATTATTCAGTCTGCTCTGGGAGATCTGGATAGATAATCGGCTTCGACTGGAAGCTCCCAGGGCCCTTCGAGGGGACTTTGGATATCGCAGCTGCCGGGAGGACAAGGTAGAGATTTTCCGCGGATGCGAAAAAAATTTATCTTGTCAGCTCTTCGATACGACCCTGATTAAACTCGAGCTTGAGGTCAGCGATGATCCTGTCCATATCGGGAATGACGCGCGCCAGCTGCTCGTCATCGACTCGCGTTATCAGGTAGGGGCTGAGATTCTCATCACTGCCCGACTCCATGCTTTCAGCCTCGGCGAGATAGGCGCGCGGAATATCCTGCATGTGAACCCCGATATAGGGTAAATCCGGATCCTTATCCGGATTGTATACGATGGCGATGCGCGCGCGCGGGCCCACCTGGGCGGTACTTATGTTGCACATTTGCTCGACCACGACCACGGGCACATAAACCCCGCGCCACAATACGACACCGGAAAACCAGTCGCTGCTATCAGGCAAGCGTCGCGGCGTCGAGTAACCGATAATTTCAGCCACCGCCGAGTTTGGAATCAACAGGTTCAGCGAGGTCAATTGCAGCAGCATGCAGCGAACCGAGGTGGCTTTATCATTCATGACTTGGCGTTACCTGACCAGCGCGCTCTGGATATTCTCGATCAGCTCATCTTCCTGGTACGGCTTACCCATGTAATTGGCGACGCCGATCTCCAGGGCGCGATCGCGGTGTTTTTCACCGGTGCGCGAAGTGATCATGATGATTGGAATTGCGGAATAGGTTTCCTCGTTTTGCATATGTGTTGCCAGCTCGAATCCATCCATGCGAGGCATATCGATTTCCAGCAGCAACACGTCGGGCCGCACTTCCTGCAACTGTGCCAGCGCGTCGACTCCATCCTTGGCGGTTACCACTTCATAGTTATGTCGTTCGAGCAGTTTACTGGCGACACGCCGCATCGTGATCGAATCGTCAACCACCATGACGGTATTGCGGGCTTGCGCGAGCCTGTCCGCATCCGACTGGTAGACCACCTTGACCGCGTTGGCTGCGCTTTGTCGAATCAGGCCATTGATATCCAGAATCAGCACCACGCTGCCGTCGGCGAGGATGCTCGCGCCGGCGAGACCCCTGACCTGGCTCAGCTGCTTGCCGAGCGTTTTTACGACAATCTCGCGGTTACCGATGATTTCATCGACATGCAGGGCAACCCGAACATCGCCTGCGCGACTGAGGATAACCGGTTGCTTGTCGACGTCGCCGCCGGCCCGGAACTGGACTCCGGTGTCTACCAGTTTCGCCAGGTTATGCAGGGCAAAGCGCTGACCGGCGTATTCGAGTTCAGGCGCATCCTGACGGTAATACTCGAGCATGCTCTGGGTATCCAGCCGCGTGATACCCTCGATATTAATCAGCGGAATGGCGTAGATTTCATCGCCGCTACGCACCAGGATAGCCTGGTTGATCGACAGCGTGAACGGCAGGCGCGCGACAAAGGTAGTGCCCTTTGGAGTGGTTTCGATCTGCAGGGTGCCGCCAAGCTGCTTGACTTCAATATCGACCACATCCATACCCACGCCTCGCCCGGACAGCTGGGTAACATGATCCGCGGTGCTAAAACCGGGCTCGAGAATATACTGCACCAGGTCGGACTCGCTTACGTTGTGACTCTTTTCCAGCAGCCCCAGCTGGACCGCTCGGCTACGGACCTTTTCGATATTGACCCCTGCACCATCGTCGCTAACACGAATCACCACCTCGGAGCCGTCACGGGTGATATCTATCGCGATCCTGCCGGTTTCCGGCTTGCCTTTCTTGACCCGTTCAACCGGGGTTTCAATACCGTGCGACAGGGCGTTACGGATAATATGCTCGAGCGGCGCGACCATGCGGTCTAGCACCTTATTATCGACTTCATTTTCTTCACCGGTAATGATCAGCTCGGCTTTCTTGCCGAGTTCCTGACTGCTTTGCCGCACCAGTCGACGCAGGCGCGATAACAGGCCGGAAAATTTCACCATGCGACTCTTGATCAGGCCGTCCTGCAGGTCGGTATTGACGCGCGATTGTTGCAATAACAGGGTTTCCGAATCCTTGACCTGATCACCCAGCAATCCCTGCAGGCTGGATAGGTCATTGACCGATTCACTCAGCGAACGCGACAGCTCCTGTATCATCGTGTAGCGGTCCATCTCCAATGGATCGAATTCGGATCTGCCGGCTTCGGCGCGATGACTGAAATGGATTTGCGCGTCGGTTTCGGCCTCGAGGCTGCGCAGTTGACCCTTGAGGCGTGAAATGGTTTGCCCGAGCTCACCCAGATGGGAGCCCAGGCCCGCGACCTGCTGTTCCATGCGCGCGCGGTAGATACTGACTTCGCCGGCCGAGTTTACCAGGTTGTCGAGCAGATCGGAGCGTACCTTGATGACATCCTGGGATGGCCGCTCCGCGCCTGACAGCGGTTCTCCGGGAAGGTTTTCGCTAACAATATCGATGTCTTCGCTGTCCGCATCGATTCCCATCTCGATAACTTCGGCCGTGCTATCCTCAGCTTCACCGCGGCGCAGACTTTTGAGCAACTCCACCAGGCCCGAGGAATCACCCAGGCTCTCGCCCTGCTGGGCTTCGACGACCTGCTGATGCAGCAGGTCGAAACAATCCTTGAGTAATTCGATGAGGTTATCATTCTTCTCGACCCGCCCATCGATCACCGCGATAAACATCGATTCCATTTCATGCGAGAGATCGCTGATCTCGTTGATTTCCGCCATGCGCGCGCCGCCCTTCAGCGTATGCAGATAGCGTTGCAATTCCATCACCGCGTTGTAATCCATCGCGCCCGAATCATCGGTCCGTTGCTGCGCCCATTCGTGCAGCGTATTATCACTCATCTCCAGCAATTCGTTGGCTTCGTCGACGAAGATCGTTAGCAGTTCGTTATCCTGTTCCGCATCGACCGTTTCGTTCATCATCGTCAGCGTGTCGACAAACTCGCCGGTTGGCTCGGCTTCCTCCTCGGGGATTTCGACAGTGTGCTCTTCGAAGTCTTCCGCCAGCGCCTTGAAACTGATTCCCAGATCTTCGGGAATTTCGGGTAGCTGCCGGGTTGCGACCAGTTGATCGGTCATGCTCTGTAGCGCGTACTGACCCTGTCGGTACAGCTCGACAATTTCGTGATCGAGCGCCATTTTCTGCGCAACAGCGGCCTTCAGGGGCTTTTCCATCAAACCGGAAAGTTCGCCGATGCTCGCGATATCCGCGGTGCGCGAGGCGCCATGAATGGTGTGCAGGGCGCGGTAAATTTCTTCGCCGGGAATTAGCTCCTTGATCTGCTCGGCATGATCAAGGGCGGAACTTACTATGCTTAGGTGCTGTTCTACTTCTTGTTGGTAAATTATCAACAACTCCGGGTCGAACGACAGGCCGGTTGCTGCGGCCGGCTCTTGGACCCTGGACTCGCCTGCCTCTACCTCTTCTCCAGGCACCTGGCTCCCTGTCATAACCACTAAAGGGTCGGGGGGGTTCTCCTGCTCAGATGTCTGGTCGGAGGCAGCTGCCGGCGTAGCTTCATCCTGCAAACTCTCGGGCGCAGATGCTGCCGGCGCCGATGCACTATCTGCGGAAGTTTCGAGATCGTTGGCCTCGAGCGTCATGCCTGAAACCTCGGTTTCGGGCGCCTGCATGACAATTTCTTCAACCTCGGCCAGCTCCGGTGACGCGACCGCCGCCTCCGTCTCGGCTTCGACTTCGACAACAGGGGTATCCGCTACCAGCTCTTCGACTTCCGGCTCGACAACTTCGATCATCGGGATATCGGCCTCCGCTTCAGGCTCGGTGGCCGGCGGCGTCTGCACCGCTTCGATCGATATTTCATCGTCTGCCGCAGCGTCGAATTCATCACCGAGGAAATCCTCACCGATGGTTTCTATTTTAATCACCTCATCGGCGTCCGCTTCAACCGACTCGAGTTGCACGGCTTCGATTTCCTCAAACTCGACCTCGTTTTCGTCGTCCGTTCTGTGCGCATAATCGATCGCCTGCGTGTACTCCACTGACGACTCGTCAAACTCAAAATCGGCAACCGTGAAGTTCGCCGTCTCCGAGGCTTCCCGCATTTCCGTGGCGCGCGGGATTTCCGGCGGCTGCTCCAGCAGGGTGTCATCGAAATTGCGGCCCTCGCCGGCGCCCGACTGCTCGGCCTGCGCCTTGACGGCCTCGAAAGCATCCCGATCGACGCGCATGGTATCAGGCTCAATTTCCTCAAGCAGCGCGGCGGTTAGTTTGTCAGGGGGAATTATCTGCGTGGTTGCACCGACACCCATGCCTTTCCACTCGGTTTCATCGCCATCGGTAATTCGATCATCGGGTGATTCCGCCACCGCCTGCCGCTGCGCATGATCGATCATCAGCTGTTCGGCCTTGAACTCGGCCAGGGCACGCGCCAGCCCCCGCAGATAGTTGACATCCGCCTGCGGCGCAACGGATGTCTTCAACTCGGTCACCAGCTCGGGCAATACCTGGGCCGCTTCACCGACGGCATCGATAATCTGCTTGCTGGGAGGAATGGTTCGGTCAATAAGCCGATTCAGCAAATGCTCGAAGTCCCAGGCAAATTCGCCGATTTTCATCGCGCCCACCAGTCGCCCGCTACCCTTGATGGTATGAAAAGCCCGGCGGATATTCTTTACCGCGTTTTCGTCTTCGGGATGTAACAGCCAGTCCTGCTGCAGGCGCGCGATATTCTGCGACTCTTCCTCGGCCTCCTCGAGATAAATTTCAAGAATCTCGGGGTCGCTGCCAGGCTTGAGAACCACTGCTTCATCATCGATCGGCACGATCTTTAGCTGGTTTTCCGTCGCCGCTTTAAGCGCCTCGACTTCGTCGTTTTTGATCGACTCACGCGATTCGACTTCGGACGTGTCACGGGCGTCCCTGGAAGATGCATGAATTGCTGCGGGCTCCGCGTGGAGATCGGTATCTGCCGGTTGCGCGGCGGTCGAAGTCTGCGCTACCGACCCGTCCTTCGCGGGCGCGGCTGCAGGGCCAATATCGGTTGCGATTGTTTCGTCGGCTTCGAATTCCGACTCGGCGGCTTCGGCATCACCTGTCGCAGTTTCAGCGGTATCACCGGGCACAGGCGTAACACCGGCTACCGCCGGCGGTGCCGGCGGCTCAGGTGTCGTGGACTGATCGTCGACGACAACCGGTTCCATGGCCGCTTGCGCTGCCGGCTCGGCGGGCATGCTCGCCAGCAGTTCCTGCAGCTGAACGTCGGCAAAATCGAGAATGCTGCTGGCGTCGCTGCGGCGTTCGCCCAGCGCTTCGAGGTAGTACTCCAGGCTGACAAC
Source organism: uncultured Gammaproteobacteria bacterium (assembly GCA_947259305.1). Classification (GTDB taxonomy): domain Bacteria; phylum Pseudomonadota; class Gammaproteobacteria. Next base: position 17,058 of record CAMYML010000014.1, read on the forward strand.
GACCTGAGACAAGGCATCCAGCCGACTGGAGTCCATGAACGCGACAATGTCGTAACCCTTCAAATAGGTCAGCAATCCATCCACTACGGCGACCGCTCGCTGCTCGCCGAGCAGCTCCAGCGCACCCCGCGATTCGCTCATCAAGCTAATACAGAGGTCGATATTTTCACCGCGGCTCGGATCTTTTATAAACTCGAGGATTGCGTTCTTGGTTTTCTGAATATCGTCGAGGGTGGCGGTGACGACCGCGCTCAGCACGCTGTCCAGTTCATAGTCGCGCGACACATCGCTTTCCGATTTCGGTTGTGTCGCGCTTAGCGGCTGCCGCTTCTGCATCTGGTCGAGCGACTGCTCCACCTGCAACAATTCGCCAGCCATCGATAACAGCTGCTCCTCTTCGGCGGGGCGGTTGCCTTCGACGATGTTCCTGACGACTTCAATTTGAGCTTCTATCAGCTGCCGCTGCGAGCCGAGTCCGATCATGGCCAGGGTATCGGAAATGATATGCATTTCCCCCGGCAGATCCTTCAACGCGCTGACCCTGGACAAGTCCCCGTTGACGTATACCTCAAGGGTGGATTTGACCCCCTCGATGTCGGCTTTCATCGCTTCGGCAACCGTTTTTAACAGGGCCTGGTTCGGTCCCGCGATATTATCCAGCACTTCGCTACGCGCCGATTCGGAAGGCAGGAACTGCTCCAGTCGATAAGCGGTCTTGATCGCCTGGGTCTTGGGCCCGTCGCATTCCGGCTGGGCGATGTAATACAGAAAATTCTTGATTAGCTCAACCGGTTGACGTTGCAGTAAACCGCGTTCACCGATGATCAGGATGACTCGAAACAGCGCGTCCACCTTGCCCAACAGGCTTTTTATCGACACCCCGAGTTCCAGCTGCTGGCGCGAAACCGATTCGATCAAGGCGCCGACAATCCACCAGATACGGGCAATCTGCTCGGAAAAGGAGCGCTCTTCCAGGGTTTCGCATACTTTTTCCAGGCGCTTGAGGCTTTCCTCGACCGATTGTTCCTTGATCACATTGACCAGCGCCAGTTGATACACCGGCCGCAGCTTCTTGGCCAGCAGCTTGGATGCCTGATTCTGATCGTTATCGATCGCCTGAATCTCGGCGCCATCCTGGTGCATCGACAAATCGGGCAGAAACAGTAGTTTCTCGGAAAACAAATCCTGGTTTCTTACCGCGCGGATATCGTTCAACAAAGGCAGGATTGCGATTGGAATATCGCGATGCCCCGACTGGATATGCTCTAGATAATCGGGCAATTGCAATACCGCGCGCAGCATGACTTCCAGCGCCGGCTCGCCCTGCTCCTGTTTGTTCTCGGTGATGAAATCGACCAGCGCGACCATTTCCTCGGTTAGCATCGCGGCGCCGTATTGTTCGATCATCATCAACACGCCCTGGATGACGCCTAGCCGCTCCTTGACCCGTTCCAGTAAGGCCTCGTCTCCCTCTTCGATATAAAGCTTGAGATCGGTCTTGATCTCGGACAGGTTGTCATCGATGGATTTCTTGACCCACCCAAGCGCACTGTGTTTGATCGAGGTTTCCTGAGGAGTCATCGATTGACCTATTCCGCCGCCTCGGCGCCCAGACCCAGTGCGGCCAGGTCATCAGGATCCTGCACCATGGTGCTTTCGACCGAGCTGACACCTGGCAGCTTGAAGCCCGCCACCGAGGTCTGCATCTCTTTTACCATGTCCGATAGTTCGCCGATCGCCGAGGAAGCCTGCTCCGAGCCTTCGGAGGTTTTGGCGGTGATTTCCTGAATCACATCCATGGTCTCGGTGATTTGCACACTGTCCTGGGCCTGGTCACGCGTGGCGTCGGAAATTTCCAGGATGCGTTGCGCCAGGTTCATCGAAACCTGCTCGATTCGATCGAGCGCGCCACCCGCGTTTTCGGTCAGCTTGGCGCCCTTGACCACGTTGGCGGTGCTTTGCTCCATCGAAACCGTGGCTTCGTTGGTATCCGCCTGGATGGCTTTAACCAGCGTCTCTATCTGCTTGGTTGCATCACCGGTTCTTTCAGCGAGTCGCTGCACCTCGTCCGCGACCACCGCAAAACCGCGACCGGCCTCGCCCGCCATCGACGCCTGTATCGCCGCGTTGAGGGCGAGAATGTTGGTTTGATCGGATATCTCCGTAATCAGGTTTACGATATCCCCGATTTCCTGGGACGATTCACCCAGTCGCTTGATCCGTTTGGAGGTCTCCTGGATCTGCTCGCGTATAGTTTCCATGCCGTCGATGGTCTGACGTACCGTTTCACCCCCCTTGTGCGCGATGCTTACCGATTTTCGCGCCACCTCGGCCGAGTCGGCGGCGCGCTCGGAGACCTGTGACATCGACTTGGAAATTTCGGTTACGGCGCTACTGGCCGCGGTTATCTGGCGTGCCTGGGCGTCACTGGCCTCGGCGAGTTCGCCGGTCATGTTCTGTGTTTTGCGCACCGCGCTGCGAACCTGGTTCGCGGTTTTGTTAATGGTGCTGACCAGATCGCGCAGCGCGTCGATGGAGTAGTTCACCGAGTCGGCGATCGCGCCGGTGATGTCTTCCGTTACCGTGGTATGCGTCGACAGGTCACCATCCGCCAGGTTAGTCATTTCATCGAGCAGGCGCAGGATCGCGCGCTGGTTTTTTTCGTTTTGCTCCTGGGATTCCGCCAGGCTTTTCTTCGATTCGCTCGAAATGAGAAAGATCAGCCATACCAGCAGCAGCATCGCAGCGGCCCCAAATAAATAGCCGATCAGGTTATAGACATTACCCTCGGCATCGTTGCGCTCGATTGCCGCGATCAGATCGCTGGCGGAAGACAGCATCAACGGGCTCGATCGATCGATATTCGACGCCGCCTCGTGCACTTTGAAAATCTGCGCCGAATTATCGAGAATCTCACGCACGTTTTTACGCACCACCGAGTAAAGGTCGGCAAATTGGAGCAGGTTGCCGATCACGGCAGTGCCGGTGAACTTGGTAATCCCGAGCTCAGCGTTACCTTCGAGCATGGCCAGCAATTGCGTTTCAACCTGGGTGGCGTCGGTAGCGAAACGATCCGCCGCCGCCATGACCACTTCACCGTCAGTCAGTATCTGGTTGAGGCTATGCTCGATAGCGCGGATCAGTATCACCTGCCGAGCGGCGACGGCAATATTTTTTCGCGGGGCGTTGGCCGAGAACAGTTCATCGACCACGCGATCGGAAAGCGATATCAATTCCGGCAGCGATTCATTGATTTGCGTGACATAATCACTGACCGTGGCGATCGAGTTCTTGGCCGCGACAACCGTCGCGATATCCTTGTCATAGTCGCTCCAGACGGCTTTCAGGTTCGAAAATTCGGTTGAAAAGTGCACCGGCAAGGGGGGTAGATCCTGCCCCGGGGCACCATTGTTGTACTTTTCAAGATTGGCCAGAAAACGATTCTGGTTTGCGGCAAGGCGATCGAATGCCTGCTCCTGGCCGGCGGCGGCCTCTAATGCATTGACCGCAATCTGTTGAGAAATAACCTGCTGTCCCGAGGCAATGGCTGCATAAAGTTTGTTCTTGCGCGCCTGTCCCGATTCGATGACGAACATCGACACCATTGCCACGACCGCGATTAGCAGCAAGATGCCGACCAGAACGACCTTCTTGTTCATACCTCCGCTCTGTGCGGCCGAAAAACCCGCGCCTGACGCGCGTGCCGGAAACAAATTCTTTACTTTGTCTAATACTGCCATTGGTTCCTCAATGCATAGCTAACTGCCATTTAAACCACTCTCAGGAACTGCTCAGCCCTGGCCAGTTTTTCAACACTGAAAACATTCCAGCGTCGCACCTGATCAACGAAGGTGCCGGCCAGATACTCCCCCACCGAACCCGCGTCCTCCTTGTTTTGTTTTTGATGCTCCTCGGGTTTAAAACGGCGTAACCCGTAGACTTCATCAACCAGCAGGCCGGCAACAATACCCAGTTTATTGATGATCAATATCCTGCTTTCCTTGCGTATATTGGTCGATTTTCCATAAAGATAACCATTCATATCCAGGACCGGTATCAAACTGCCGCGAATATTTGCCAGCCCCTTGACCCAGGGCGCGACCCCCGGTACCCGTATGGTTTCGGGCGGCGGCAGTATTTCACTGACATCATCCATTTTCGCGATCAACGGAATATCATTAATCGCAAACCCGATTCCGATCCAGTCATCGACCACCGCCTTGGCCACCGGCAAGCCGCTCGAGTTTTTGCGAAAACGCCGATCCAACTCGTTCAATATTTCAAATGGCGAGGTGATGGGCATTGCTAATCGATCGCGCCGTCTTCGTGTGTGCGGTCGAAACCAAGCACCTTGTTAATGCGCATTATCAGGTCGCGCTCGTCCGCTGGCTTGACGATGTAATCCTTGGCGCCCTGCCGCATGCCCCAGATTTTGTCGGTTTCCTGATCCTTGGTGGTAATAATGATGACCGGTATCGACGAAGTCGCCGGATTCCGGCTCAGGTCGCGCGTCGCCTGAAAGCCGTTTTTACCCGGCATTACCACATCCATCAAAATACAATCGGGCTTCATTTCAATCGCTTTTTCAATGCCTTCTTCACCGTTCTTGGCAACCGAAACTTCGATATCGTTATTCATCAGCATGTTTTTGAATACATGCACCTCGGTGGGCGAATCATCAATAATTAAAATATGCGTCATTCGGGAACTACCTCTATTTTCGCTGACCGTTATGGCCTAGCCGACATGCGTGGTGATTGCATTGATCAGGTCTTCCTTCGAAAAGGGCTTGGTTAGATATTTTTCAGAACCTACGATGCGGCCGCGCGCGCGATCGAAAATACTATCCTTGCTGGACAGCATGATGACCGGCGTCGCCTTGAAGGTTTGATTGTTCTTGATCAAGGCGCAGGTCTGGTAACCATCCAGACGCGGCATCATGATGTCGACGAAAATAATATCGGGTTTGTGTTCGGTAATTTTGGCGAGGGCCTCGAAGCCATCGATGGCGGTCACTACCTCGCAGCCAACTTTTTTCAACAAGGTTTCAGCGCTGCGCCGGATAGTTTTACTGTCGTCAATAACCATTACCTTGACGTTCAGGTTGACCAATTCCGGCGCTCCTTCTGCTATCTGAGACTCGGTGTTCACATAACCCCCAGGGATTAACAGTGGGAATCCCCCACTTTATACGACAAGATTATATTGATTTTTTCAAGTAAAACCAGTCATTTAATTAAACAATATGATGTAGATTCTACGATATGAATTCGATTTTCACTGACAAAATCTTGAAAAACCATCACCTTCAAAAGTAGTTCATAAAACCGGGTTTAACAAGCCGAAGATGCAACCAGCAAAGCTTGCCGAATAAAGGATATTTCGATGTTTTTGCCCGGTTTAATTCAGTAAACTTCGGACAACCGCAATCATCACTCGTAAATACCACTTTTATGCCCACAGACCGCAAGCTCGGAATCGTGATGGATCCAATCGAAACCATCAAACCCTGGAAGGATTCAAGCCTGGCCATGATGCTGGAAGCGCAGGCGCGCGGCTGGCAGATTTATTACTTCCAGCTCGACGATATCTTCCTCGACAACGGCATTGCCATGGGGCAATTTCGCAAACTCAGCCTGCGTGACGACAACGAAGACTGGTTCGATTACGGCGCCGCGGGTCGCTGCCGCCTGGATGAACTCGACGCGATTCTGATGCGCAAGGACCCGCCGTTCGATCTCGAATACATTTACTGCACCTACATCCTGGAACAGGCGGAGGAGAACGGAGTACTGGTTGTCAACCGGCCGGCCAGCCTGCGGGATTGTAATGAAAAGCTTTACACCCGCGTCTTTCCCCAATGTTGCGTCGAAACCCGGGTCAGCCGGAGTCCGGAAATCATCAGGGAATTTATCAACCAGCATAAAGACGTCATCGTCAAACCGCTGGACGGTATGGGCGGCCAGTCGATTTTTCGGATCCAGGCGGGCGACCCTAACACCAATGCGATTGTCGAAGCCGTTTCCAAACATGGAAAATCACAGACCATGGTGCAGCGTTACATTCCGCAGATCAGCGAAGGCGACAAGCGTATCCTGTTAATCGACGGCGTCGCCATCCCCTACGCACTGGCGCGTTTACCCGCCGCGGGCGAAAACCGCGGCAATATCGCGGCCGGCGCGAGCACTCGCGCTCAGGCGCTCGGCGAACGCGACCAATGGTTATGCGACCAGATCGGGGACGATCTGCGCGCGCGCGGGCTTTTGTTTGTCGGCATCGACGTCATTGGTGACTACATCACCGAAATTAACGTTACCAGTCCAACCTGCATCCGCGAACTCGACCGCGATTTCGGGCTCAATATCAGCGCCGACCTGTTTACGTGCATCGAGCGCCGAATTTCCGCTTAAGGGGCATCTGGCTGCTGCCGTTGGCTATCGCGCTGTGCGCTTGCGAACGCAAACAGCACCTGGTCGAACAGCACCTGCTCGAGTTCGGCACGATTATCGAAATCACGATGATTACCGACGATTTGCAGCAGGCGCAGTCACTGCTTGGTGAAGTGGAGTCCCGACTGCGTCACTATCGCGGTCTGTGGCATGCCTGGGAGAACAGCGACTTAACCCGCTTCAACGCTGAATTGCAGCGCAACGGACAGGCACGGGTACCGGACAGTCTCGCCGAATTGCTGCAACTGAGTCTCGAATATCACGATGCCAGCGGTGGCCTGTTTAATCCGGCACTCGGCAAATTGATAGCCGCCTACGGATTTCATGGCAGCCCGGTAGACGCCGCGGCAATCGCTGTGCTCAAACGCGATCTGCCCAGCATGCGGGATCTGAAAATCGACGCCGGTCTCGCCACCAGTAGCAATCCACAACTGCAAATCGATCTTGGCGGCATTGCCAAGGGTTATGCGATCGGTCTAATCGCCGATTTTCTCGATCTCCAGGGTATCGAAAACTACATCGTCAATGCGGGCGGCGACATGAAGATCGCCGGCAATCGTTTCGGGCGCCCCTGGCGGCTCGGCATTCAAAATCCATTCGCGCCCGGTGTCATCGCCCGCCTGCAATTGAGCGGCAGTCACAGTCTGTTCACATCGGGAAACTACCAGCGCCAGTACCAACGCGGCGAGCGCTTGACGCATCACATAATCGATCCACGTACCGGCGAATCGTCGCGCGGGCAGAGTTCGGCAACAGTGCTTGTCAGCGACCCGGTGCGCGCCGATGTCGCGGCAACGGTTCTAATGATCGATGGTCTGGGCAAAACCGGGAATTTGGCACTATCCTTAAGCATCGATGACTTTTTAATAATCAGCCAGTCGCGGGAAATTCTGGCAAGTCGCTCACTATTCGAAAAGCTCGAAATTAACGTACCATGGCTAATTAAAATTGTTAACTAATTCAATGAGTTTTACTGGTTATCTAGATTCATTCTTGGCACAATAGACAACCTATATGGCCCAAGCACAAGCAATCCAGCCACGCATCACCGCCAGTGATCGACTCGGCTTCACTTTGTTTCTGGCACTGACACTGCATGCCATTGTGGTGCTGGGGGTCGGTTTCACTTCGTCCGACCACAGCAATACAGACCCCCTGCCGAGTCTCGATATCATTCTGGCTAATGCGAAAACCTTCGAAACCGTCGAAAATCCCGATTTCCTGGCGCAGGAAAACCAGGCGGGTGGCGGCAACACCGACGAAAAAGCCCGCCCTGCCGCACCCGTATCTGCGGCGACGCCGCTCAATCAGAAAGGCCTGTCAGACCGGGATCAGGCCGAGCTGCGCAGGCAACAACTGGCGATCAGCAACCTTTACTACCTGACCCAAAGCGAGTCAGATACCAGCACGCAGCAGCAGCAACAGCAGCGCGCGAAGGATTCCAACAGCAAAAAAGCCAGCAAAGTCGAGCAGCGCGAGAGTAAGATTGCCCGCTTGCAGGCGGAAATCAGGCAAATGACGATTGATTATGCCAGGCGTCCGAAAACGCTGACCTTGACCGCCAGCACGCGCAAGGCAGTCGAGGCCAGCTACCTGTCGACCTGGGTGCAGAAAATCGAGCACACCGGCAACCTCAACTACCCGCAGGAAGCCAGAATCAATAACCTTGCCGGCCGGCTGCGCATGAGTGTGCGCCTGAACGCGTCCGGTGAGGTGCTCGACATGCAAATTACCGCGTCTTCCGGAACCAGTGTGCTCGATGAAGCCGCCCGACGCATCCTGCGCATGGCCCAGCCGTTTGCGCCTTTTTCCGAAGAATTAAGGGAACGAGCCGATCAAATTGTCATAATCAGAACCTGGGATTTCAAAAGCAATCGCTTTAGAACCCAAAGCGGAGTAAGCTAACGACTAGCAATGATCCAGCAAACAGCCAGTCTCGTCGACACATGCCTGATTGCAACCCCGGCAATCAAGGATCCGATTTTCGCCTCCAGCCTTGTCTATATGTGCGAACACAGCGAACACGGCAGCATGGGACTGGTCGTCAACCACGAAACTTCGCAAGTGCTGGAAGACATCTTCAAGCAGCTGAACATCCAGTGTGAAGACGAGAAAATCAAGCATCAGCCGGTATACATCGGCGGTCCGGTACAGCTCGAGCAGGGTTTCGTCCTGCATTCTGACCCTGGCAGCTGGCAAAACAGCGTCGAGGTTTCCAGCGGTATCAACCTGACCAGCTCGGTCGACATCCTGCAGGCAATCGCCAACGGCAAAGGGCCCGAAGATTACCTCGTCATTCTCGGATTTTCCGGCTGGGCCTCGGGCCAGCTCGAATCCGAGTTGCAGCAAAACTCGTGGTTAACCTCGACCTGCAATCCCGATTTGCTGTTTCATGAAAAACCCGAAGACAAATGGCAGGTCGCCTTCGATTCACTCGGCTTCGATTTAAGTTCACTCTCTCCCGTCAGTGGTAACGCCTGAATTCGCGGCGCATGGCAGAACCGATAGAGACGGTCATCGGTTTCGATTTTGGCACGCACTGGACCGGCATCGCCGTCGGGCAAACGCTAACCCGACAGGCCAGCCCGCTAGGCGCACTCAAAAGCAACGACTGGAAAGGTATCGAACGGATTCTGCTCGAGTGGCAACCCCAGGTGCTGGTCGTCGGCCTGCCGTTGAATATGATGGGCGAACACCAGGAAATGAGCCAACGCGCTCAACGTTTCGGGCGCCAGCTCGAAGGCCGATTCGGCATCAAGACCGTGTTGATCGACGAACGCCTGACCACACGTGAAGCTTATCAGCTCGCGATCGAGAATCAGCGCAAAAAGTCTAAAACCGAAATCGACAGCCTCGCCGCCGCCCTGATCACCGAATCCTGGCTGCGCGAGCAAGCCAGCAACAGCTAAAATCCGATAATGCGTTGAATCGGAATCGGGGGGAATCGGGGGACACAATACTTAATTCCTGCGGAAATAAGTTTTGGAATCGGGGACACAATACTTAATTCCTGCGGAAATAAGTATT
>CAMYML010000015.1 GCA_947259305.1 uncultured Gammaproteobacteria bacterium
GACGGCGGTTCGGTCTACGTGGTCGGCTCGAAGGATTTGAACACGCTATCCGACTTTCGCCATACCCGTCGTTTCGTCGCCAAGCGCGGCGCCAACGGGCAGGGCAAGAACAAAACCGGCGCCAAGGGCGAGGATGTCGTCATCGAAGTGCCGCTGGGCACGATTATTACAACGCTGGATCAGGACGAACTGCTCGCCGACGTGGGCTCCGAATCCGAAGCGGTTCTGATTGCGCGCGGCGGTTTCCATGGCCTCGGCAATACGCGCTACAAGAGTTCGACCAACCGTGCGCCGCGGCAATGCAGCCACGGCAGCAAGGGCGAACAATTCGATCTCAAGCTCGAGCTCAAGGTCATCGCCGATGTCGGTTTGCTGGGCATGCCCAACGCCGGCAAATCGACCTTCATCCGTTCGGTGTCTGCGGCCCGGCCCAAGGTTGCCGACTACCCGTTCACCACGCTGCATCCCAACCTGGGCGTCGTCAGCGTCGCCAGGCACCGCAGCTTCGTGGTCGCCGACATTCCGGGACTGATCGAGGGTGCCGCCGATGGCGTCGGTCTCGGTATCCAGTTTCTGAAACATTTGCAGCGCACCCGCTTGCTGCTGCATATAATCGACGTCATGCCCGATGCGAGCGCCGATTCCGCGGTTGATTCGGCACGCAAGATACTGCGCGAACTGGAGCGTTATGACGAGGCGCTGTTCCAAATGCCGCGCTGGCTGGTGTTGAATAAACTCGACCTGGTGCCCGCAGATGAACGTCAGGGCGTCATCGACGAAATCACGACCGGACTCGACTGGTCGGGTTCGGTGCACGCGATCAGTGCGCTCAACAAACAGGGTGTCGACCAGCTTTGCCTCGACATTATGAGTTTCCTGGAAAACGATGAATCGTTATAAAAAAGTTATCGTCAAGATTGGCTCGGCGCTGATCACCGCGGGCGGCAGGGGCCTCGACCGCGACGCGATCACGGCCTGGGCCGAACAGATGGCGCAACTGCGTGCCGACGGGGTCGACGTGGTGCTGGTTTCCTCGGGTTCGATCGCCGAGGGCATTACCCGGCTCGGGCTGAAATCACGGCCGCGCAATATATCCGAGCTGCAGGCGACCGCGGCCGTTGGCCAGATGGGTCTGGTGCAGGCCTACGAGGCCTGTTTCCAGGCGCACGGCATTAACAGCGCGCAAATCCTGCTCACCCATGCCGACTTGTCCAACCGCAGGCGCTATTTGAATGCCCGTAGCACGCTGCAGACATTGCTGAAATTTGGAGCCATTCCGGTCATCAATGAAAACGATAGCGTCTCCAACGAGGAAATCCGCTTCGGCGACAACGATACCCTCGGCGCCCTGGTGGCCAATTTAATCGAGGCCGATCTGCTAATCATTCTGACCGATCAGCAGGGGCTGTTCGATGCCAACCCGGTCGATAATCCCGCGGCGAAGCTAATCGAGCGCGCCGATGCGCGCGATCCGAAGCTGACCGAGTACGCAGGCCCCAGTAGCGGCGAGCTGGGGCGCGGCGGAATGCAGACCAAGGTCAGCGCGGCCCGGCTCGCGGCGCGTTCAGGCACGCACACGGTGATCGTTTCCGGCAAGCTGGAAAACGTGATTACGCGCGTGGTGCGGGGCGAAGCGCTGGGCAGTTTTCTGGAAGCGAGCGAAGGCCACCTGGCGGCGCGCAAGCAATGGCTGGCCGGACACATGCGCTGCGTCGGCGAGCTCAGCCTCGATGACGGCGCGGTCGACGTTTTGCTGAATCGCAACGCGTCGCTGCTGCCGATCGGGGTCAAGGCCGTCCAGGGCGTATTCAATCGCGGTGAAGTGGTCGCCTGTCTCGCCCCGGACGGCACCGAGATTGCGCGCGGCCTGGTCAATTACCCTTCCGATGAATGCAAGCAGATCGTCGGCAAGGACAGTCGGCAGATCCCGAAAATCCTGGGTTACCAGGATAATCCGGAACTGATCAATCGTGAAAACCTGATACTGATGAAGAACTAGTTTATGCGCAAACAAGTCGTCGCTTTTGCCGCGAGCAGCAGCCGCCGCTCGATCAACAAGCAGCTGGTTACCTATGCCAGCGGATTGCTCCAGAACGTGCAGGTCGAGATCCTCGACCTCAACGACTTCGAGTTGCCGCTGTTCAGCGTCGATCGTGAGGATGAACTGGGTCAGCCGCCGCCGGCACGGGCCTTTCTGCAAAAAATTAGCGATTGCGATGGCATTATCATTTCCTTCGCCGAACACAATGGCGCCTATAGCGCGGCCTACAAGAATCTTTACGACTGGATATCGCGCATACAGCCGAAGGTTTACCAGGACAAGCCCATGGTGTTGTTGTCGACCTCACCCGGCGGCCGCGGCGGCAAGTCGGTGCTGGAGCTCGCGTTGAGCCAGATCCCCCGGTTTGGTGGGGTGATCAAAGCCAGTGCTTCGCTGCCGTCGTTTATGGATAATTTTGATGCCGAGGCGGCCGCGATCAGCGACCCCGATTGCGCACAGCAGATCGAGGCGGCGGTTAAGCGCCTGTTTACCGAATGAGCGCTCAGGCAAGCGTACTGTTCATACCCCACGGCGGCGGTCCGCTGCCACTGCTCGATGATCCGGGGCACGCAGCCCTGAACCGGTTTTTGCGCGCCTGGCCGGCCAGCGTCGCCAAACCGGATGCAATTATCGTGATCAGCGCACACTGGGAAGAACCCGTGGTCTCGATCACAGCGTCTGCCGCGCCGACCCTGCTGTTCGATTACTCCGGCTTTCCGCCCGAAACCTATGAATACCAGTATCCGGCAGCGGGCCATCCCGCGCTTGCCGAGCGCGTGCAGGGTTTACTGCAACAGGCGGGTATCGATTCGAATCTCGATTACCAGCGCGGCTTCGATCATGGCCTGTTCGTGCCGCTGATACTGATGTATCCCGCGGCCGATATCCCCTGCATCCAGGTTTCGCTGGCGGCCAGCCTCGACGCCGGCGAGCACGTACGCATCGGTCAGGCGCTGGCCGGGCTGATAAGCGATAATTTGCTGATTCTGGGTTCGGGATTCTCGTTTCACAATATGCAGGCGCTGATGAGCAAACGCGACGATTCGATCGATGCGCGCAACCAGGCGTTCGAAGACTGGCTGGCGCAGACCTGCAGTGCCCCCGATCTGTCCGCAGCAGAGCGCGAACAGCGCCTCGTTGACTGGGAGCTAGCGCCGCATGCGCGCTACTGTCATCCGCGCGAGGAACATTTACTGCCGCTGCAGGTGTGTTTCGGCGTCGGGCAGGGCGCTGCCGCCGCCACGGTATTCCAGCAACCGGTAGCCGGATTTATCGCCAGCGGCTACCAGTGGGATTAGTGGTTAGTCGGTATCCTGCTGCGCCAGTTCGGCGGCCTGCACCGGCACCAGCGCGGTTTCGCTGTGCTGTATCTGGCGCTCCCGGTACCAGATGTAGAGGCTGCTTGAGATCAGAATCGTAACGCCCGCAATCGTGGTTGGCCTCGGTTCGCTCGGCCTCGAGTACATCCTGCAAAACGGCGGCTCGGGTTACTTCCCCATGCGCGTGGTGCAGCCTCACATCGATAGCGGTAAATTATTTCGCGTCGGTGGCGGACCCGAGATGCAGCGCCCGGCGGCCTGCGTGATATCGCCAGCCAATAGGAACAGCGCTAAACTTCATCTCGGTTAAAGTTATCTCCAAAACGCTGTCATCCCCGCGCAAGCGGGGATCTTGTAACAAGCCAATATTTCAAGATCCCCGCTTGCGCGGGGATGACTCAATGCTACAAAAATGGTTGTCCTGTGCGGAAATCACTCAATGCTACTAATATCCCTACCTTGCGCAGGGATGACTCGGGTTAACTAGGCTTCGATCATCTCGAAGTCATCCTTGCCCATGCCGCAATCCGGGCATTGCCAGTCGTCGGGCACATCCTCCCAGCGTGTGCCGGGAGCGATACCGTCTTCCGGCCAGCCTTCGGCTTCGTCGTAAATAAATCCGCAAACTATGCACTCCCAGCATTTCATCGATGAATTGCCTCAGTAATTTTGGGTTAACAGGACGTAGTGATCGGCGACGTAGCTCAGATACTCGATTTCTTTTTCGCTGAGCGGCCGTTTCTGCTGCACCGGATTGCCCAGGTACAGGTAGCCCGATTCGAGAGTCTTCCCTGGCGGCACCAGCGAGCCCGAGCCGATGATGACATGATCTTCGATGATGGCGTTATCGGTTATGATCGATCCCATGCCGATCAGGCAGCGGTTGCCGATGCGGCAACCGTGCAGCAATGCCTTGTGGCCGATGGTTACCTGGTCGCCGATATGCAACTCGGCGCCATCGGGGCTGTAGTCGCCGCGATGCGTCACGTGCAGTACGCTGCCGTCCTGGATATTGGTGCTTTTGCCGATGCGAATTTTATTGATGTCTGCGCGAATCACGGTAAGCGGCCACACCGAGCAATTTTCGCCGATGACAACGTCGCCGATGACTACCGCGGATTCGTCGATATAGCTGCCTTCGCCGATAATCGGGGTTTTATCCTGGTAACTGCGAATCATTGTTTCGCCCTGTCTAAAGAAACGCGTATAGTAACGATTTTTTCGCAGCACGCATCGATTTTTGGTGAAACCTGAGCGCCTGACAATTCCCGGCCTGCCGCCCGCACTGGGCTCGAAACTGGTGCTGTACGCGCAGTTAATCCGTTTCGATAAACCGATCGGTTTTTACCTGCTGTTATGGCCGACGCTGTGGGCGCTGGCGATTGCGGCGCAGGGCGCGCCTGACGGCTGGATTCTGTTTGTGTTCGTTGCGGGTACTTTCCTGATGCGCTCGGCGGGCTGCGCGATCAATGACTACGCCGATCGCGACCTCGACCTGAATGTTGCGCGCACGCGCGAACGTCCCCTGACCAGCGGCAAGATAAGCACACGCGAGGCGCTTTCGGTGTTCGCGGTTCTTGCCCTGCTGGCTTTTCTGCTGGTGTTGAGCCTGAACCGCTTCACCATCATGCTGTCTTTTGTCGGCTTACTGCTCGCCGCCAGTTACCCCTATATGAAACGCTTTCATTACCTGCCCCAGGTGCACCTCGGGGCGGCCTTCGGCTGGGCGGTGCCGATGGCGTTCGCGGCGCAAACCGGGGGCTTGCCGAAACAGGCCTGGCTACTTTACGTGGCGGCGATACTGTGGGCGGTCGCCTACGACACCATGTACAGCATGGTGGATCGTGACGACGACCTGAAACTCGGGATTAAATCAACCGCCATCCTGTTCGGCGAATACGATCGACTGATGGTTGCCATATTCCAGGTCATGTTCGTGGCGGCCCTGGTGCTGCTTGGGCTTGATCTCGGATTCTCTGGCTTCTACTACCTCGGGCTGGGTACGGCAGTGTTATTGCTTGGCTATCAGCAGTTTCTGATAACGGACCGTGCACCGGCGCATTGTTTCATCGCGTTTTTAAACAATCACTGGGTGGGTGCTGTCGTGTTCGCCGGCATAGCCGGGCATTACTATTCGATTTAAATTCCAGCGTGGTGACGACGCGGCGCGGCCTGTTCGACCGAACTCAGCAATTGCGAAATTTCGCTGGCCAGCGCACCGATCAGTTTCAGATCCTGTTGGCTGAATTCCTCTTCGCGTTGGGCCATGCTGCTGAAATCCAGGCAGCCCCAGGGTTCCCCATCGACCGTGATGGGTGCACCGAGGTAGCTCTCCAGCGGCAGTGAGCGATACAGCGGATGACGCAAGATCTGGGTAGCGTCTTCGATGTTGGTTTCGGCGACGATTTGCTGATGTTCGAATGTTTCACGGCTATAGCTGTCGCCGAGCTCGTATTTTTCGCCGGCCACGTATGCGCCCGAATTGGACTGTACCGCGACGATCTCGTAGTTATTGTTTTCGATGCGCGCCAGCACCGCGAGCGTCATCGATAAATCGGCGAGACCCTGGGACAGCAGGGCATCGAATCTATCTTTGAATTGGCTATCTCGCATTAAAATGGTCTACATCTCCCATTCCGAAAGATAATACTAGTAGCGACGAGGGTTAACACTAATTGTAATTTCCTATGGCGTTTAGAGGTAAAAGAGTGCTGGTTGAAGCCACAGGCGCGTGTTTTTGGGCTGCGAGGCCGGATAGCAGGTAAATCAGACCGTCTAATGATTGATAAATATAATCAAATCCGCGCTGCTAACGGAAATTGACCAATCCGGGCCGATTCAACTGGCCGTAAACCATTGAATTCTGGTCACATCCAGACCAGGTAGACATAACCCCAGTAAAGCAGGTAGAGCGCAAATATTGCGCTCACCCAGGGTCGCAACAGCGGCCGCCAGCGGTACATGATTAGCGCTGCCGCAAGCACCGCAATGAACTCGACCAAGCTGGCCCACTGCCCGTGATGGGCTGGATCCCAATAGGATACGGGGCTCAGGAAACGCCAGTCGAGCAGGGGGAAAAAGTGCCGGTGCGCGTCGTCGTGGTGCAGCGGCAGATCGCCAAAAATGTGCAGCAGCATGCTGCTGAACAAAATCAGCAGCAAGTACTGGCGGGTATACCAGCTAAGTAAAATAGCCAGCGTAACAAGCGGAATCGAGTTAAAACTGTCGATCCAGGCCTGCCACAGGGGTCGCTAGTATTCGCTCGACCAGATCTGGTTTTCTGGCCTGCCCAGCATCAGCTGCCAGGCATAAAAGACCATGATTGCGAGATCGGGAATCACGGCGCCGCAGATAATCGCGGCGGTCTTGCGATGAGTTGGGTCGCGTGACATTAGCAGCAGGTTGATAGCCACATGAGCGGGCGTATTCACTGCGGGATTTCACCAGCCTCGAACTGCTGCAGCAACCAGCTGCGAAATTTATTCACGATTTCATCCTGTTGCAGGTTGTCGCGGCAAAGCAGGTAGTAGCCGAATTCAGTTTTCAATGACTCTGCAACGGGGCGAATCAGGCGCCCCTGTTCGATCAGGTCGTCCTCCAGGTAGCGCCAGCCCAGAGCCACGCCGTGGCCATCGCAGGCAGCCCCGATCACCAGCGGATAACTGTTGATCTGCAGGTTGCGATTGCCGAGCGGTTCGTCGATATCGTTGCCTCCCAGCCACAGGCGCCAGTTTATCCAGTTCCAGTGACTATCGGCGAGGTCGATCAGCTGCGCCTGCAGTAGCCAGGAAACCCAGTCCCGGGCGGCGTCGGCATGGGCGTAATCCGGGCTACAAACCGGAAAAACTTCTTCGTCGAACAGCTTGAGGACGTGGAAACCGGGCCAGTTACCGTCCCCGTGCAATACCGCTACCTGTACCTCCGGCCCCAGGCTTTCGCTGTAATCGTCCGCAGCGATAATGCGTAACGCGACTTCGGGCAACAGGGCCTTGAGCAAATCGAAACGGGAACTCAGCCATTGCGAAGCAAAGGACTGATCGCGACCGATCACCAGCTGTGCGGTGAATTCGACGTTCTGGATGTCCATCGTGGCGCCGGCAAGCTGTTTCAGGATGGCGCTGACGGTGTGCTGATACTCGCGGCCCTCATTGGTGAGTTGCACCGCGCGGTGTGAGCGCGTGAACAGCTTGACCTGCAGGCTGTCTTCGAGGCCGCGAATCTGCTGGCTGATGGCGGCCTGGGACAAATGCAACTCTTCTCCGGCTCTGGTAAAGCTCAGCAGGCGGCGCAGCTCGAAAAAGAGATTCGCGCATTCTGCCCGCGCGTCGACGAAGTGACTTTCGCGCAACGCGATGACTACGACGTCGCTAGCAACTGGAAGGTAATGGTCGATAATTTTCTCGAGTGCTACCACTGTGCGCCGGCACACAAGGACTTCGTCAGCCTGGTCGACATGGATATTTACACCATCACGCTGCACGAAATTTACTCGAGCCACATTTCCAACTCGGCCAAAACCACCGAGAATAACGCCTATCATTTCGAAAAGGGTGAAGTCGACTTTGGCTATGCGGGCTGGTTTCTGTGGCCGAATCTGACGCTCTGGATTTACCCCGGCGAGCCGAACATTGTCAGTACTGCAGATAATTCCGGACGGCAGCGATCGTACTATCGAGTACCAGGACTGGTACCTGCCGAATCCCGAGCCCACCCAGCAGCAGCGCGACGCAATGGACTACCAGCGCGACGTGCTGCAGCCGGAGGATGTCGGGCTTTGTGAAAGCGTCTTCCGCGGCCTGCAGTCGAAAGGTTACAATCAGGGGCGTTTCGTCGTCGATCCCGAGCGCAGCGAGCTATCCGAGCACGGCGTGCATCATTTCCAGCAACTCTACGTCGACGCCATGGACTGCGACCTCTAGTCTGTCCCCTTCGAAGCTTGATCCCGAACATCGGTAAGTAAAATTCCGAACACTGCTCTTTTGAAGTAACTGTCGATGAAAGCGTGCATCTCGGGATCAAGATCAAATCCGCTCATCGGCGCATGTTAGCAGGTACGGGCAGGCATTTGCATTGGCGGATGAGCGGCGTAATATGGCCGTTACGATGAAATTCAGGCAATACATTCCTGATCATGCGGTGACGACGATTCCGGTGCTCGCGATGTTGATCGCGCTGCATTACTTCCTGCTGCGTGACGAAGCGGAAGACCCGGGGATCGAACTTGCCGATGGCGCCCCGTCGTTTTACCAGAACTGGCAGCGCCAGCTTGACGACAACGAGCTGGATATCGACGCCGAACTCAAGCGGCTCGAACTCGGCGACGCCGCGCGTGACCGCCTGATTCGTGAACTGCTGCAGCAGAAAAAATATCAGCAGGCGCGCACCCAGTTGCTCGAAGTCGCGGGCGCGGCGGTAGCGCAAAATGATCAGACTCGCCTCGGCGATACGCTACTGTTGCTTGGTGAAGTCGCGATCAATCAACAGGAGCTGGCGGCAGCCGAGATTTACCTGCAGGAGGCGCTCTATCTGTCGATGGAGCAGGATAACCTGATGGGCACCGCGCGTAGTTACCAGCTGCTCGGTCAATTGAACATTCGCGCGCGCGAACTGGCGCGCCAGGCATCCAACACCAATGACGACCTGTGGCAGGCGCGTAACGCGATTTCGCGCGGCTTTTACCAGGGAGTTAACGAAAACCTGCGCCGGGTGGTTCAGGAAAACCTGGCTATCCGACGTTATGGCGCCGCCGCGGATGCCTGGGAGGCGCTGGCCTCGCTGCATGACAAGATCCATGACGATTACCTGGCGCAGCAGGCCCGTATCGAGGCGGCTAAACTGTATGCATCGACCGGGCAGATGGCGCACGTGCACCGGCTCATCGATGGCCTGGACGACGGATTGATCAGCGCTTCCGACCTGGCCGGCGTCAAACGCGAAATCAGGGCCCTGTTCGATGAACATCAGCAGGATTTGATAAAAACCTCGCAGGCGCGCGATTACCAGATGTTTTATCATCATTACCTGCGCAAGGGCGAGTTCGAACGCGCCTGGGAGTTCAGGATCAAGGCCAGCGAAACCCTTGCCGGTGCCGGCGATCGCGCGATTTTTCAGCGCCAGGCCGATGTCATCGCGGTGCTCTATAATTCCAATTTCGCGATGGATCGCGCCAGAAAGTATCTCGACAAGGCGGGCAATATTTACGGCGCTAGCGGCGTCGACGAAATGCTCGAACAGACCCTGGAAATGGAATCGCTTATTTATTAAGCCGGCGATAATATATGTCACCGGGTTAATGACAAGCGTGGATTGTCCGCATGACCGATAGTAACCAGGCCGAATTCGACGCCCGCGATCTGCGTCGCGCGTTTGGCAATTTCGCCACCGGGGTGACCATAGTCACCACCGTCGATGCGAATGGCGTCCCCAGCGGTTTTACCGCCAACTCATTTACCTCGGTATCGATCGAGCCACCCCTGCTGCTGGTCAGTATTGCCAGGACAGCCTACGGTTGCGAACTATTCACCAGCTCGCGTGGTTTTGCGGTCAATATCCTGGCGCAGGATCAGCGTGACCTGTCGAATCGTTTTGCGCGCGCCGGTGCCGACAAGTTCGCCGATCAGGACTGGCATGCCGGGGTGTCTGGTTCGCCGATACTCGACCAGGTGGTGGCCTGGTTCGATTGTGAACATCACGAACAGGTCGACGCCGGCGATCACATCATCCTGATTGGCAGGGTGCTGCAATACAGCTATAACACGCACGCGCCGCTCGGCTTTTGCCGCGGCGCCTATGTTTCTTTCGGCCTGACGCCGCCGATGCTGCAAATGGTTTCGTCGCCGGGCAGCCTCAGGGTTGGCGCGATCATCGAATCCGATGGCAAGATACTGCTGGAGCGAAATCCCCACAGCGGCCAGTTGCTGCCGCCGACTGCCAATAAAGTCGGCGATGTCGGCACCCCGGACAGCTTGCTGGGCAAACTCGCCTCCGCCGGCATCGAGGTGGACCTGCCGTTCATCTACGCGGCCTATCATGAGCATTCCCAGCGCTTTGTCTATTACCGGGGTGAACTGTTAAACATCAAGGATGCGATCGAGACCGGCAGGCTGCATTTTTACGATTTCGACCACATCACCTGGGAAGAGATAAACGATACCGCGACGATAGCCATGCTGGAACGCTTTATCCGTGAAAAAAGACTGGATAACTTCAGTACTTACATTGGCGATCGGGAAAGCGGAGAAATTCACCCCACCTGATTTCTGCTGACTCGAGTAAACGGGTCGTGGATTTCGAAAAACCAATTAATAATCAATAATATCTGCGCGTCGGCCGGTGTCGCGTTAAGGCAACGTGAAGTCGCTGCAACGCCAGACCCCAAACCGCTTAAAACCTATTCTGCGCGTTCACGGCCGCCTCTTCAGGCGGCTATCGATTGCGTGAGGATTTATAAATGACAGATAACGACGACGATTACGAAGATGATCTGGATCTAAGCACTTTGCCGGACGATGAACTCGTTGAGCAAATGCATGACGATTTATATAACGGTCTAAAAGAAGAAGTCGCCGAAGGTACTGAAATCCTGCTGGAACGCGGTTGGGATGCCAATAAAGTGCTGAACGAGGCGCTGGTCGCCGGGATGACCATCGTCGGTATCGATTTCCGAGACGGTATTCTGTTCGTCCCCGAAGTACTGATGTCAGCCAACTCGATGAAAGCGGGAATGGCAATTCTCAAGCCGCTGCTGTCGCAGTCCGATCAGCCTACCGCCGGCAAGATGGTGATTGGCACCGTAAAGGGCGATATTCACGACATCGGTAAAAACCTGGTGTGCATGATGATGGAAGGCGCCGGTTTCGAAGTCATCGACCTCGGCATCAACACGCCGGTTGAAGATTACCTGGCGGCGCTCGCAGAGCACAAGCCGGAAATCCTGGGCATGTCGGCACTATTAACCACCACCATGCCTTACATGAAGGTCGTCATCGATACTATGAAAGAGCAGGGTATTCGCGACGATTACATCATCCTCGTGGGCGGTGCGCCGCTGAACCAGGAATTTGGTGATGCCATCGGCGCCGATGCCTACTGCCGTGACGCCGCGGTCGCCGCCGACACGGCCAAGCAGCTCGTCACCGAAATGCGTGCGCGTTAGGGCGCCAGGTTCGAGCGCGCCGGCAGGGTGTTAACACGGGATGGAAAACTCAGCTTCGATTCTGGTAATTACCTGTGCGGCGATCGCGCGCGAAGTCAATGAAATAAAAAAACTCGGCGCCTGGTCGCAGATGGATTTGCAGGCGATTAGCGCGGACCTGCACGCTCGACCGGAAAAAATTCCGGCGGCGGTGGCCGAAAAAATCGATAACGCGCGCGGCCAGTACGAACATATTTTTGTCGCCTATGGGGATTGCGGCACCAGCGGGGAACTCGACCGGGTGCTAGAAGAGCGCGGGGTCAAGCGGCTGCCGGGGGCGCATTGCTACGACTTCCTCGCCGGACGCGACAGCTACCAGCAGATGCAGGATGAAGAGCCTGGCACTTTTTACCTGACCGATTTTCTAACTCAGCACTTTCAGCGCCTGGTGATCGAGATCCTGGGGATCGACCGGCACCCCGAATTACTGGAAATGTACTTCGGTAACTACACGCGGCTGGTTTATCTCGCGCAAACCGACTCCGATGAGCTTACCGCGCAGGCGCGCGCGGCGGCCGATCAACTGGGGCTGCGTTTCGAGCGCAGGTACACCGGCATGGGTGAAATGGTGCCGGCGCTGGACGCGGCGATGCAGGAGGCCATGTGGCGCAGTTGAAAATTGTATACTGGCGCGACATTCCGGGCCGCGTCGTGATCCGGCAAGGCCGGCGCAGCACGCGCCTGCGCCTGTCGGCGCGTTTCCTGAAAGCGATCGAGCGCGCTTCCTATCGTCTCAAGAAAACCCGGCAGGATGCAATGTTCGAGCCCTGGCATGACGTCGCCCAGCCGTTTACCGGTGACATCAACGAACAGGCAAGACAGCTGGTGCAACAACTGGAACAGCACTACACGGAAGAGTTGCTGGAAAAATTAATTCGAGCCAGCGGTGTTGACGAAACCCGCAGCTTAAACGCCTGAGCGGGGTCATATGTATAAATTTCGTCAATGGTCGGTAACGCATGCGCGCAAGCTCGAAGGCTTTTACCGTAACTTCGAGCCGATCTTGATCAGGCTGCATCCGATCTTCAAGCTATTGGGCTACGGGCGCCTGGAAAAGCCGGTGCGCCTGTTCGAAAAAGCGGTCAAGGGATTGATGTTCGATTGCCAGATGTGCGGCAAGTGCGCCTTGAGTTCCACCGGCATGTCCTGCCCGATGAATTGCCCGAAGTCGATCCGAAATGGTCCCTGCGGTGGCGTGCGCCTAAACGGTCACTGCGAAGTCAAACCCGAAATGCGCTGCGTCTGGGTCGAAGCCTGGCGCGGCAGCCAACAGATGCGGGACTCGCAGGCGATACAGCAGGTGCAGATCCCGGTCAATCATTTGCTCAAGGACAGTTCTTCCTGGTTACGCGTGGTGCGCCACGAGTTTGCCGCGCATGAAAGCGAGATCGCCAAATGATCGCCCCGTTCGAGCCGTACCCGGGTAGCCCGTTGCCGCAAAAGGAAGGGCATGTTTCACTTGGCCGTTTCGAGCGGGTCTTGCGTTCGGGCAAGTTCGCGGTGACCGCGGAACTGGCCCCGCCCGATTCAGCCTCGGCCGAGGACGTTTACGTTCGCGCGCGCATGTTTGATGGCTATGTCGACGGCATGAACGCGACCGACGGCTCGGGCGCGCACTGCCACATGTCCAGCGTCGCAATGTGTGCGCTGCTGACCAGTGTCGGTTACTCGCCGGTGCTGCAGATTTCCTGTCGCGATAAAAATCGGATCGCGATCCAGGGCGATGTACTCGGCGCCGGCGCCATGGGCGTCTCCAACATTCTTTGTTTAAGCGGCGACGGCGTGCAGGTCGGCGATCATCCGGAGGCCAAGCCGGTGTTCGATCTCGACAGCATGTCGCTGCTCGAAACCATTCGCATCATGCGTGACGAATCGCGATTCCTGAGCGGTCGGCCGATCAGTTCGCCACCGCTAATGTTTCTCGGTGCTGCCGAAAATCCGAGCGCGCCGCCTTTCGATATGCGCCCCTACCGCCTGGCCAAGAAAATTGCCGCCGGGGCGCAGTTTATCCAGACGCAATACGTGTTTGATGTCGAACACTTGCGCCAGTTCATGGCTAAATCGCGCGACCTTGGCCTGCTGGAAAAATGTTTCGTGTTACCCGGTGTCGGGCCGCTCGCGTCGGCACGCACCGCGCTATGGATTCGCAACAACGTGCCCGGTATCTATATCCCGGACGAGATTATCCAGCGGCTCGAGGCTGCCAGGGAGCCGAAACTCGAAGGCCGGAAAATCTGTGTCGAACTGATCCAGCAGATCCGCGAAATCGAAGGCGTCAGTGGCGTGCATGTCATGGCCTATCGGCAGGAAGAAGCCGTCGGCGAAATTATTCAGCAATCCGGTGTGCTCGATGGGCGGATACCGTGGTATCCGGGTTGCGAGGTGCAGTCCAATTCAGCCTGACCGGCGTCCATTGGCTGCACCGCTTTAAAGTTGATTTTTTGAGGATATAACAATGACCGAAACGGTTGTCAGTTCAGCTAGCAGAGAGTTAGTCATCGGCTTCGATCGCCCGTTTGTCATCATCGGCGAGCGTATCAATCCCACCGGCCGCAAGATCATGGCCGAGGAAATGAAAAACGGCGACTATAGCCGCGTGCAAAGCGACACCATCGCGCAGATCGAGGCGGGCGCGCATATGCTCGACGTCAATGCCGGTATCCCGCTGGCGGACGAGCCGCGCATTCTCGCCGAAGCGATACAACTGGTGCAGAGCCTGACGGATGCGCCGCTCTCCATCGACTCGTCGATCATCGACGCGCTCGAGTCGGGACTTTCCGTTTACCAGGGCAAGGCGCTGGTCAACTCGGTCACCGGCGAAGACGAAAGCCTGGATCGGGTGCTGCCACTGGTGAAGAAACACGGGGCCGCGGTGGTCGCGATTTCGAACGATGAAACCGGCATCTCGGAAGACATCGACGTGCGCTTTAACGTCGCCAGGAAAATTGTCGAGCGTGCCGCCGATTACGGTATTCCGGCCTGCGACGTGGTCGTCGATCCGCTGGTGATGCCGATCGGTGCGATCAACACCGCAGGGCGCGAAGTGCTCAAGCTGATTTACCGTTTGCGCACCGAACTCAATGTCAACACCACCTGTGGCGCCTCCAACATCAGTTTTGGTCTGCCCAATCGCAACGGTTTTAACGGCGCTTTCATCAGTATGGCGATCCAGGCAGGCATGACCTCCGCGATCACCAACCCGCTGCATGCCGAAGTGGTTTCCGCGAGCATGGGCGCCGATGTCATGTTGGGTAAAGACCCGGATTGCTCGCGCTGGATCAAGCAGTTTCGCGAGCCGGCCCCCGAAGGGATGGTTCGCGGCACCGGTCGTCGCGGCGGCCGTCGCCGTCGTCCGGCGGCTTAACTTTTAACGGGTCACGATCGCGTGGAAGAAGAAGCCAGCGTTTTGTTCATGCCCTCGGGTCTGCGCGGGCAGGTTCCGCTTGGCACCACCGTGCTGCAGGCGGCGCAGCGACTCGGCGTCGATCTCGAATCGATTTGCGGCGGTCAGGGAAAATGCCGCAAATGCCAGGTGCTGCCGCAGCAAGGCGAATTCTCCAAGCACGGCATAAGTTCGCGCGCCGATCACCTTTCCGAGTTGACTCAAACCGAACTGCTGCACCAGTCGAAGAATCGTCTCAAGGACGGTCGGCGTCTTGGCTGCAACGCGCGTATTCTCGGTGACCTGGTGGTCGATGTGCCCGAGGAGAGTCAGCAGCACAAGCAGCATATCGCCAAGGCGGTCACCGCCTACGATATTCAGGTGCAGCCGGCCCTGCACCTGTTCACGGTAACCCTGCCCGAGCCGGACATGCACGCGCCGATTTCCGACAAACGTCGTCTGCAGCAGGAACTGGTGCGCGAACATGAACTGCCGGTGATGGACTGCGAAATGTCACAACTCCGGCTGTTGCAACCGGCACTCGAAAAAGCGGGTCGCCAGGTTACGGTAGCGGTATACCAGTTCCAGCAAATCATCGCGGTCTGGCCGGGTGAAAAGAAAGAGGTATACGGGCTTGCGGTCGATCTTGGTTCGACCACGATCGCGGCGCAGCTGTGCAATCTGATCACCGGAGAAGTGGTTGCCACCGCCGACACCATGAATCCACAGATACGTTTCGGCGAAGATCTGATGAGTCGCGTCTCCTACGTAATGATGAACCCGGGCGGCGATGTGGCGATGACGCAGGTGGTACGCGAAGCCTTCAATCAGCTCGCCAGGCGCGCCGCCAAATCGGCCGGGATCCAGGTTGAGGAAATCCTCGATATGACCGTGGTTGCCAACCCGATAATGCACCACCTGTTTCTCGGAATCGATCCGACCCCGCTCGGTGGCGCGCCGTTTACGCTGGCCACCGATCAGACCCAGGTCATGCGCGCCGCCGAGCTCGACATCCATTTGCACCCTGAAGCACGCGTCTGCACCCTGCCATGCATCGCCGGGCATATCGGCGCCGATACCGCGGGTGTGATCCTGTCGGAACGGCCGGACCTGGCCGAGGAGTATGTGCTGCTGGTCGATGTCGGCACCAATGCCGAAATCGTGCTCGGTAACCGCCATCGGCTGATGGCCGCATCGAGCCCGACCGGCCCCGCGTTTGAAGGCGCGCAGATTTCCGCGGGCCAGCGCGCCGCTCCCGGCGCGATCGAGCGCGTCCGTATCGACCCGGAAACGCTGGAGCCGAGCTTCCGCGTGATCGGCTGCGAGACCTGGTCCAACGATCCCGAGTTTGCCGAAAAAAGTACCAAAGTCGGCGTCAGCGGAATCTGCGGTTCGGGCATTATCGAAGTCGTCGCGGAAATGTATCTTGCCCGCGTCATCGATCGGGACGGCGTGATCGGTCCGGTCGAGGGTAAGCCAGGTGCGCGCATTGTGCAGGACGGACGCACTTACTCCTATGTACTGCACGAGGGTGAACGCTCGATTCGCATCACGCAAAACGACGTGCGCGCGATCCAGCTGGGCAAGGCCGCGCTACATGCCGGCACGCGCCTGTTGATCGATCGCATGGGCATCGAGAAAGTCGACCGCATCGGTTTTGCCGGAGCCTTCGGTAGCCATATCGACGTCAAGTATGCGATGGTGCTCGGGCTGATTCCGGACTGTAACCTGGAGAAGGTCGGTTCGGTTGGCAACGCGGCCGGCACCGGCGCGCGTATCGCGTTGCTGAATTTTCCTTCACGCCTCGAAATCGGCGAAATTCTGCCCAAGGTCGAAAAAGTCGAAACCGCGATCGAGCCAAAGTTCCAGGAATACTTTATCGAGGCGATGGCGATTCCGCATAAGACCGATCCCTATGCAGAGCTGGCGAAAGTGGTTACATTTCCGGCGCACAAACCCAAAGGGAAATCTGCCGGGGGCGACGAACGCAAGCGTCGCTCGCGCCGACGCCGCCCCGCCTAGCTCGCGATACCGGTCTGATCGCCGGCCGACTTCGCCTGTAACTTACGGCGTTCGTCGCGCGGCGGAATACCGAACAAATCGCGGTAACATTTACTGAAATGTGGCGCCGAAATAAAGCCGCAGGCCAGCGCGATGTCGACGATCGACTTGCTGGTTTGCAGCAGCAGCAGGCGCGCGCGGTTCAGGCGCAGGTTCAGATAGTAGCGCGTCGGCACGCAGTTCAGGTGCTTTTGAAACAGACGCTCGAGCTGGCGCCGGGAAATGCCGACGTAGCTCGACAGCTCGTCGAGGCTGATCGGTTCCTCGATATTCGCTTCCATCAGCGTTACCGCTTCGGTTAGCTTGGGTTGATTCGAACCCAGCGCCAGGTGCAGCGGAATGCGCTGGCGATCGTCCGAGCTGCGGATTCGTTCGCACATGAATTGTTCGGAGATATGCGTTACCAGCTTGTTGCCGTGACGGCTTTCGATCAGTTTCAGCATCATGTCCATCGACGCCTGCCCGCCGGCACAGGTGATACGGTCACGATCAAACAGGAACAGGTCGTCGGTGACCATGACTTCCGGAAAATCTTCGCGCAGGCTGGCGATGTTTTCCCAGTGGATGGTGCAGCGGTAACCGTCGAGCAGGCCGGCCCGCGCCAACAGGTAGCTGCCGGTGCAAAGCGCGCCGATTTTGATGTTGTTGCGCTTGGCGATACGGCGCAGGGCAAACTGCAACTGTTTCGACCAGGTGTCGGCGATATCAGCGCCGCCGCAGACGAACAGGATTGAAACATCGTCGGCGTTTTCGATACTGGCGTCCGGGGTGACTTCGAGCCCGTTACTGGCTTTTTCGGGGAGCCCGTCGATGGTGTAAACGCTCCAGCGATAGAGTTGCTTGCCGGCATCACGATTGGCCATACGCAGGGGCTCGATGGCCGAGGAAAACGCAATCATCGAATAGTTTGGGACCTGCAAAAAACCGAAATGCTCGGGTTTTGATGCGGTTTTATCGTCACTCATAAGGCTGATATAGCGGTGCGCTGCATGAATTTGATCACAAAGTGACCAATCGCCCAAAATACTAGTCGCTAAACCCCCCTATTGCACGACATTTTTAAACCGGTTACAGCCCGTTCGAGTCTCATTTTCGAATCAAAGGCGGCTGAATAGATCCTGCATTTTTGCCAGGATTAAAAAAACTATACGAATGCCTCAGGAATTGCCATGCCGTGCCGATACTATTTGCATCGCATTAATTTATACGATGAGCAGATGTGCTATATAACGTTTAGCAATAAAGGTTTAAGCGTTTTCCGGAAACATGATGTGTAACCTCATGATAACCAGACGCAACATTGGCAAACTCCGAACAGCCGTTGTGATGACAATGCTGTTTGTTGTTGCGGCAAGCGGCGTGCAGGCGTCGACACCGCTGATTGAACTGAGTGAAGCTGAAAAACAATGGCTGAAAGCTCATCCATCGATTCGACTCGCGGTTGATATCGACTGGTCGCCTTTCGAGTATGTCGATGATGACAGTAATTATGTCGGCATGGCTGCCGAGTACATCACCCTGGTTGGTCAGAAGCTCGATATCCAGTTCGACGTCGAGAAACAGAAACCCTGGTCCGAGGTCGTCGAATCCGTCAAAAAGCGTGAGCTCGATATGTTTTCCTGCGTTGTTGCAACCACGCAACGCCGTGAGTACGCGGACTTTACCAGGCCCTATCTTTCATTTCCGATGGTCATAGTGACCAGTGACCAGGTTGCCTATGTCAATGGCATCAGGGACCTGAGAAATGAAACTGTCGCCGTAGTGCGAGGTTATGCCACCCAGGATTTACTGGAAAAAAATCACCCGGAGCTCGATCTTTACCTGGCTGATAATGTCGCCGATGCCCTGGAAAAACTTTCTCACGGTAAGGTTTATGCCTATATCGGCAACATTGCCACCGTTAGCGATGTCATCCGGCGCGAAGGCCTGACCAACATCAAGATATCCGGTGAAACACCCTATAATTATGAATTGTCGATGGCGGTCAGAAACGACTGGCCGGAATTCATACCTATCCTGCAGAAAGCGCTGGACTCCATCTCCGATCAGGAACGCGACCAGATCTATCGTAACTGGATAAAACTGCGCTATGAGCACGGCTTTGATTATGACCTGCTGTGGCAGGTTCTGGCGGTGGTGGCGCTGGTGATTGCACTTATCCTGTTCTGGAACCGGCGTCTTTCAAACGAAATTGGAAAGCGTATCGAGGCTGAAAAACGGGTGCAGGATGCGCATCAACGGCTCGAACAGACCAACCAGCAGCTGGTTGACTATGTCGATATCGTCGATAAATACGTAATCACCTCGTCAACCGATAAACGCGGAAGGATTACTTCGACCAGCGAAGCGTTTTGTGAAATATCGGGATATGGCCAGGAGGAACTAATCGGCAATAACCACAGGCTCCTGCGCCATGAAGACATGCCCGAATCGATATACCAGGAATTATGGAGCACGATTGCCGGCGGCAAAACCTGGCAAGGCGAGCTTAAGAACAAAAAGAAGAATGGCGACTTTTACTGGGTGCATGCCTATATATCCCCGAATTTCGACGAACAGCAAAAGATCACCGGATATACCGCTATTCGCGAAGACATTACTAACAAAAAGCGGGCCGAGGAACTGTCGATTACCGATGAATTGACCGGGCTATTTAATCGCCGCCAGTTCAATCAGTTATTTCCGATGGAATTGACGCGTGCCGAGCGTGAAAAGAAAACTTTTGCCCTGATGATTATCGATGTCGATTACTTCAAACCCTATAACGACAACTATGGGCACCAGCAGGGGGACAGCGTCTTGCAGCAGGTAGCCAGTGCCTTGAAGGATAGCTTGCGACGGGCGAGCGATTTTGCCTTCCGCATTGGCGGCGAGGAATTTGCCGTCATCGTAACCGCCGACAATATCGAGCAAGCTTATGCGCTTGCTGAAAAGTTGCGCTGTGCGGTTGAACGGCTGCAGCTTACGCACGACCACAATCCGGCCTCGAACTACGTAACCGTCTCTATCGGTTTGAAAACACATAACTCTGGTGAAGATCAGCCGGCGGAAACGGAGCTGATATACCGGCGGGCGGATGACGCCCTCTATCAGGCCAAGGAGAACGGGCGCAATCAGGTTGCCGTGCAGCGCCAGTCTGCCGAGGTCCAGAAACTCGGCGCGGCTGGCACATAGCACAATACGAGATCCCGGCTTGCGCGGGGATGACGTTTGTTGTGGGGCAGCTTCGGTACTTCGGTCATTCCCGCGCAAGCGGGAATCTAGTACCGAGCAGTTGTTGCAAGATCCCGGCTTTCGCCGGGATGACGATTTAAGGTGGGGCGCCGGAGGCTTTAGCGTCAGTGCGGTTTCGAGTTGCAATCTGAATAAATTGTCGGCCGTTGCAAGATCCCGGCTTTCGCCGGGATGACATTTTGATGGGGGGCGCCTGTGGCGCCCATCTAGTTGGAATTTAAACCATTGAATCGGGCATCGACGCCTTGCGCTGCTTGATGAAGTCGAGCAGGGCTTCATCGAGCGCGGGATCTATCGGCGGCGCTTCGTACTCGGCCAGCAGTTTCTTGTAACGCTTGTTGCAGCGCTGTGCGTGATCGAGGCTACCTTCCGATTCCCACTGTTCGAAGCTGTTATTGTCGGTAATTGGCGAGCGGTAAAACGCATTCTTAAAATTGCGCTGGGTATGATCGCAACCCAGAAAATGCACGCCCGGCCCGACTTCGCGAATCGCATCCATGGCCTGGCCGTTTTCGGAGAGATCGACGCCACCCATGATGATCGCCATCATCGCCGCCTGGTCGGCGTCCATGATGAACTTTTCATAGCCCATTGCCAGCCCGCCTTCCATCCAGCCCGCGGTATGCAGCACGAAGTTGACCCCGGCCATGACCGCCGGCATCAGCGTGGCTGCGGCTTCGTAGGCAGCCTGCGCATCGGGCAGTTTGGAACCACAGAGGCCACCACCGGAGCGGAAGGGTACGCCCAGCCGACGCGCCAGCGCCGCCATGATGTAAAGCACCAGGGCGGGTTCAGGGGTGCCGAAAGTGGGTGCGCCCGATTGCATCGACATCGAACTGGCGAAGCTGCCGAAAATCATCGGTGCGCCCGGGTTGACCAGCTGCACGAAGGTCATGCCGGCGAGCGCCTCGGCGAGCGATTGCGCGGCAGTGCCGGCCACGGTAACCGGTGACATGGCGCCGGCCAGGATAAACGGCGTGATAATCGTGGCCTGGTTGTTCTCGGCGTAAACCTTGGCGGCGCCGAGCATGGTGTCGTCGAAGGTCATCGGCGAGTTGGCGTTGATCAGGCTGGTCGCATAGGTTCGCGGGCGGCCGGTTGCCGGGTCGAGGTAGTTATCGCCGGCGATGATCTTGATCATATCGACGGTATCCTGCGCGCGTTGGGGCGCGGTCACGGAGCCCATGAACGCCTTGTCGGAATACTTGATGTGCGCGTAAAGCATGTCGAGATGGCGTTTGTTGACCGGGACATCGACCGGTTCGCAAATAGTGCCGCCGGAATGATGCAGCGAGGGCGATACGTAAGCCAGTTTGACGAAATTCTGGAAGTCCTCGATGGTCGCGTAGCGCCGACCCTGGTCGAGGTCGAACACGAACGGGCTGCCGTAAGCCGGCACGAAAACGGTATTCTTGCCGCCGATTTGCAGGTTACGCGCCGGGTTGCGGGCATGCTGGGTATACTCGGCCTGTGCCGATGCCTGGATGATCGAGCGGCATAATCCGCGTGGAAAGCGCGCGGTAACGCCGTCGATTTCGGCGCCGCCCTGTTGCAGAATATCGAGTGCTTCGGGCATGTCGCGAAATTCGATGCCGATTTCTTGCAGAATGGTGTCGGCGTTATTCTCGATGAGCTGCAGGCCCTCTTCGTCGAGCACCTCGAAACAGGGAATTTTGCGTGTCACATAAGGCGCACTGGTGACCACGGGCTTTTCGTTTCGACGCTGGTCGCGTCCGCCGCGACCACGTCGGCCCCTGGCCGGTCGGTTTGCTTCACTCATTGTCGACTCCTGGTAATCCTGTCTCGGAATTGCCTGATTAAGCGATCAAGTATCGTTTTAGACGCATTTCCGGGCTGACGTCTGCGCGACCCGGAACTGTTTGCCAGCGCCATATCGTTTTTACAGGCGCATTGTCTGAATTGGTGGATACCGCTATATTGCTGGAATGTGGCCGCAAACCACAACACGCTTGCAGGAGCCGGGTTATCAGCGACGAGACCGAAGTTATCGGCATATTATTGATCGAAGGTTACCCGATCATTCCGTTCAGCTGTGTTGTCGATTCGATGCGCGCGGCCAACCGCCTGTCCGGCAAAGAACTTTACCAATGGCAATACTATGGCCCGGGTCCCGAGCCGGTAGCGGCGTCATGCGGTATTACCGTGCCCACCAGGCCTTTAAGCACGGCAAAAAATCTGCAAACCCTGGTGATCGTCGCGCCCAACACGGCGCAGCACTTCGATGACGCGGGCACCATCAGGCAGCTCAAGGCGCTCGACCAGCAGCAGGTGAATCTGGGTTCGGCCAGTTCCGGCAGTTTTATCCTCGCGCGTGCGGGCCTGCTGGACGATTGTCGCTGTACTATTCACTGGGAAAACATTCCGGTGCTCAAGGAGCTCTACCCGCAACTCGATGTTGCCTTCACGCTGTACGAAATTGCCGAGCGCCGCTTCACCTGCTCCGGCGGCACCGCCGCGCTCGACATGATGCTCAAGCTGATCGAAAACCAGTACGGGCGCCAGCTCGCCCAGCAAATTTCGCAGCAATTCCAGCACGACCGCATTCGCACCGAGATCGATTCGCAGCAAATGGCGGACCGCATCGATCTGGCGATGAGCGCGCCGAAGTTGATCGATGTCATCAACCTGATGGAAAACAACATCGAGTTACCGCTGTCGTTACCGTCGATTGCGGCAAAATGTAACCTCTCCCTGCGCCAGATCGAGCGCCTGTTTCACAAGTATCGCAACGTCACGCCGAGTCAGTACTACCTGTCGTTACGACTGCTGTACGCCAAGCAGCTGTTGCTCAACACCAACCGCAGCGTGATCGATATCTCGATCGCTACCGGCTTCGAAACCCAGTCCTATTTTACCGCCTGTTACCGCAAGCACTTCGGCAGCTCGCCGCGCAATCATCGGTCGCAGGTGGCCACCGAACGCCAGGGCTAGCATGAACCAGTCCATTACCGTACTCGGTGCCGGTATCGTCGGCATCAGCTGCGCGCTCGAGTTACAACGGCGCGGTTACCAGGTGACCCTGGTCGATCGACGTGGTCCCGGCGAGGAAACCTCGGCGGGTAATGCCGGCATTCTCAGTTATAGTAATATCACGCCGCTCGCCGATCCGGCGTTGTTGTCCCGGCTGCATCGCCTGCTGCTGAATCTGGATACCGATTTCCTGATGCATTACGCGCATATGCCGTCGCTGATACCGTGGCTATTGCGCTTCCTGGTCCGCTGCCGGCGGGATACCTATCTGCTCGATGGCGATGCCATGAGCGCGTTGACGCTGGCCTCCATCGATCTGCATAAACAATGGATCGAGGCGGCCGGGGTGCAGTCGCTGCTGAATCGGGGCGGCGGGCTAAAGCTTTATCGCAATCGTCATACTTTTGTGCGCGATCAGCTTGAGCGTGAATTGCTGCAGCGCTGTGGCGTCCAGCATACCCTGCTTAACGCCGATCAGGTGTATCAACTCGAGCCCGATTTGAACCGCGTCTTCAGCCAGGGCGTTTTGATCGACGAGTCGATTTCGATTCGAAACCCGGAAAAACTGTGCAAGGCTTACGCGCAAATGTTTACCCAGGCCGGCGGGCAGTTAAACCGTGCGGCGGTCAAGGCATTGCAACCCGCCGGCGACGGCTGGGAGCTGACCACCGACCAGGGAACTCTAAGCGTTGATAAACTGGTTATCTGTATGGGCGCCTGGACGCCCGAGATCATCGTTCAACTGGGTTACGCCAACCCGCTTGCCATCGAACGCGGCTATCACATGATTGTTTCCCCGGCGCAGGGCAGGCAGCTGTCGCGCCCCATTTTCGATGTCGATGCCAGTTACGTCATGTCGCCGATGGAGATGGGCTTGCGCGTCAGCACCGGCACTAATCTCACGCGGCGCGAGACCCGGCCCGACCCGCGGCAGCTAAACCGCGTGATGCCACGGGTGCGCGAGGCTTTTCCAATCGATCAGCTGTTATTAAAAGAGCCCTGGATGGGCCGGCGTCCGACGGTGCCGGATACACTGCCGATTATCGGTCCCGCGCCGCGCCACGAAAACCTGTGGCTGGCGTTTGCGCATTCGCATATGGGGCTGACGCTGGGACCGATTAGCGCGGTGTTAATCGCCAATTTCATCAGCGGAGAGCAGCAGCCGTTTTCGCCAGAGGCCTGCAGTCCGGCGCGCTATTTGTGAAAACTCCGTAGATGTCCTGAGGCAATCGGGACGGCGCATGCTGTACCCGCCCGTTTGGGTCACCGCGGGCTCCCGCGTGAACCGCTTAAGGCTGGACCCCGCGCTTGAACCTCGGGCTGACAAGTTATGTGCTAGTTAAATTTACTCAGGCTTCTGACTGCGGCGCTGCGCCCCAGTATTTCGCGGAATCGGGCAATTTCTACGCGTTTGAATTCGGTGGCTTCGACCAACGCTTGTTGGAATTCATCGGACTTGAGGATGGATACGTAACGCTCGACGACGCTCGAGGTTGGTTCGTAGGGCAGCTCGCAGGCGTGGTTATACTGGTTGCTGGCCTCGCCCGCGATCTCGGCGGTGGTCGGCGTATTGTCGACCAGGTCGAAGGCCATGTGCATGCTGACAGGCGCGTTGGTGAAACAGCGATGCGGAACCCCGGCGCGCACGTAGAGCGCGTCCCCGGGGCGCATATTGATTTCGTGCGTCACCGGGCCCAGCTGCTGCTCGCTCTGCTCCTGGATGCCGGCATAACGCCGCTGCTGCGGCTTGAATAGCTGCCAGGTTTTCTTACCGACCAGCTGCACCACGAGCACGTCGTCAGCGTCGCAATGACCCGCGTAGGCCTCGTTGTCCTGCTGCGAAAAAAACACCACGCTGTTGGCCATGACGCAGGGCAGGGATTCGTCCAGCCGGGCGACGAACTCATTGACGCCGGCGTCGAGAATGTCGATGCCTTCGAGCACCACAGCCGCGCCCTTGCTGATTGCATCGTTCAAGACTCCCTTGTCCATGAAATCGAGCTTGCGCGCCTGTACGGTTTTATAAAAGCAGCTTTTCTCGAGTTCGACTCGCTGGCCATCGAGCTTGACGTGCACCCACTCGGGGCGCAGCAATGGATTGTTGAGATGTTGCTGCAAGTCGCTGACCTTGAAAAAACCGGGATTGTCGATGACCCCGGCACCATGGGTGAATTCCGCGGGCGGGTTCTGGCGCTGCTTGTGATAAAAATCGAGTAAGGCCTGAAGCTCCTTGTGCAATTTCTGTTTCATTACGAAACCTCGTTGTCGCTTTTAATATTCGATTTCAAAACCCTGACACCGAACAATAGGGCAGTTCCACCGCTTACTGGAAGTGGAAGCTGGCAAACTCCTGGGCTAGCGGCTCCTTCCCGAGGATGAAATCGGCCGCGCGCGCCGCGATCATCTGCGTCGGTGCGTTGAGATTACCGCTAACAATATTGGGCATGACCGAGGCGTCGACCACGCGCAGTCCATCGATGCCGTGAACTTTCAGTTCGGCATCGACGACCGAGTTTTCATCCGTGCCCATGCGGCAGCTGCAGCTGGGATGATAATCGGTAGATGCGGTCGCGCGAATCCAGTCTTCAATTTCCGACTCCGCCTTGACCTCGGGCGCCGGGTCCTTGCGTTCGCCGCGAAAGGCGATGAACGCGGGCTGCATAACCAGTTCGTTAATTTTTCGGAAACCCTCGACCAGCTCGCGCATATCGTGAGCCTCGGCCAGGTAATTGAATTGGGCGGCAGGGCG
>CAMYML010000016.1 GCA_947259305.1 uncultured Gammaproteobacteria bacterium
GCTGTGCCCTTGTCGGCGGCGACCACCAGATAGGGATCGGGCTCATCATGAATCCTGGTTTTGGGCGGCGGCACTATATCGGTGCCGACCCGGTTGTCGGTGATTTCCAGCAGCGAGTCGATATACAACGAGTAGCAGGCCTGCACTTCGGCATAGACCTCGGCTGCCGGGACATTGGCAATCTGCTTGGTGATGAATCCGCCCTTGGACCCGGCGGGAACGATAACCGCGTTTTTCACCATTTGCGCTTTCATCAGGCCCAGCACTTCGGTGCGGTAATCTTCGCGCCGATCCGACCAGCGTATGCCACCGCGCGCGACACGACCGCCACGCAGATGGATACCCTCGAAACGGGTAGCGTAGACGTAGATTTCAAATTGCGGGCTGGGTTTGGGCAAGCGTTCGATCTGCTGCGAGTCCAGTTTGAAACTGATGTGTCCGGTAGCGTTTTTATCGTCCTGAAAATAGTTGGTGCGCAGGGTAGCCTCGATCAGGTTGAGTATGCGCTGGTAAATCAGGTCGTGATCCAGTGATTCGATGTCATGCAGCTTTTCACGAATCTTCTCAAACAGTTCCAGGTATAAATCCCGCGGAATGCCCTCCGGATCGAATTTGTGCAGGAAACTCTGCACCAGCAGCAGCGTGATATCGGGATATTTATTGAGTGTTTCAATAATGTACTCACGACTGTGGGGAAATCGAATTTGCTGCAGATAAGCGGTATAGGCGCGTAATATCTGGATATTTTCGGCTTTGATGCAGGCGCTGAACAACAGGTGATTGAAGGCGTCGTTTTCACTACGCTTCTGCCAGATACTTTCGAACAGTTCGCTGAAATAAAGCGGAATTTTTTCCTCGTCGACGTCACAGATTCGGTCGCCATTACCGAGGGTGAAATGGTTTATCCAGTAATTTCGGTTGCCAATTCTGATACGGTAGGGGCGCCCGATAAGCACTTCCAGTCCCATCGACTCGAATATCGGCATCGAGAGCGACAGCGGAATCGAATCCTTGAGCGTGAACAGTTTGATCGAGTAGTTGCTGGAATCTCGCGCAATTTTCATCAGCCGCGCCTGCGCGCGATTGCTGGTATTGATGGTAGCCAGCACCTCTAGATCGGGAATCGCATCATTCACCGAGAAGTCACCCTGGTAATTCTCGGAGAAAGTCTCCTCGCTAAGTTTTAGTTTTGCCAGTAGCGGGTTAGATTCGACCTGTTTGAATAACTGCGTGTACCATCTGTTCATGCCGGTTTCCGTTTATTCTTTAGCCCGCGCTATTGTAAACCGATAAGCTAAAAAATTTTGAATCTTTATTGTCGAAGCCGGGTAAAATACTCGTTCCTGAATAGTGATAAAACCCATGTCAAAGCCGCGACCCGTTATACCTCCCGTCTCGAGCGATCCGCTAAGAACCCGTATTCGCAACTGCTATCTTGCAAGCGAATCCTCAATCGTCGAAGAATTGATCGGAGCGGCCGGTTTCAGCGAACAGGAACGCGCTGATATCAGCACCATGGCGGCAGACCTGGTAACCCGGGTGCGCGCCAGCAGCAGTCCGAGCATGATGGAAAATTTCCTCGCTGAATACGGCCTGACGACCCGCGAAGGCGTGGCGTTAATGTGTCTGGCGGAAGCCCTGTTGCGCGTTCCCGATGCCGAGACCATCGATGACCTGATCGAAGACAAGATCTCCCCGGGCAACTGGGGTCAACATCTGGGTCATTCAGGCTCGGCGCTGGTCAATGCTTCCACCTGGGCGCTATTGCTGACCGGAAAAATCGTCGCGGCCGAAGATGATAAAGGTCTGCGCCAGGCCCTGCATGGTCTGGTAAAGAGAATGGGCGAACCGCTGGTGCGTAACGCGGTCGCGCAGGCGATGCGTGAACTGGGTCGACATTTCGTGCTTGGCACCAATATCGAAAAGGCCAGTGGGCGCGCCAAGGAACTCGAAAAACAGGGCTATACCTACTCCTATGACATGCTTGGCGAAGCGGCTCGCACCGATGCCGACGCGCGCCGCTATCACCTGGCTTATTCCGATGCGATCACCGCCCTGGCGAAGGATTGCCGGCATGCCGATACGCGCGATAATCCCGGCATTTCGGTCAAGCTCTCGGCGCTGCACGCGCGCTTCGAAATCGGACAGTACGAGCGAGTGATGGACGAACTGGTGCCGCGCGTCGAATCGCTGGCGATGCTGGCCTGCTCGGCGAATATGGGATTTAACATCGATGCGGAAGAGGCCGATCGGCTAGACATTTCGCTGGATGTCATCGAGGCCGTGCTATCGAACCCGGCATTGCGCGGGTGGGATGGTTTCGGGGTCGTGGTACAGACCTTCGGCAAGCGCGCGGCGCCCGTGCTCGACTGGCTGTACGCACTGGCGCAAAAGCTCGATCGCCGTATCATGCTGCGCCTGGTGAAAGGCGCCTACTGGGATACTGAAATCAAGCGGGCGCAGGTGCTTGGGCTCGCCGACTACCCGGTATTTACGCGCAAGGTCAATACCGATCTTTGTTACCTCGCCTGCGCGCGCAAACTGCTGACCATGACCGACCGCATATACCCACAGTTCGCCACCCACAACGCCCATTCGGTGGCGGCGGTGTTGCAGCTTGCCGGCGAGCAGCACGATTTCGAGTTTCAGCGGTTGCACGGCATGGGCGAAGCGCTGCATGAGCATGTACATTGTCAGCATGCGGCGCGTTGCCGAATTTACGCGCCGGTGGGCAAACACCAGGATTTACTCGCCTACCTGGTCAGGCGCCTGCTGGAAAATGGCGCCAACAGTTCATTTGTCAACCAGATCGTCGACACCAGCATTACGCCCCAGTCGATTGCACGCGACCCGGTGGACGCCATTGCTACGCTCGAAAAAATACCGAACGAACAGATCCCGCTGCCGATCGATCTGTATGGAGACGCGCGCCGCAATTCGACGGGCTGGGATATTACCGACCTGACCACCCTGTCCGATTTGCATCAACAGCGCGAAGGTCTCGCCGCCAGGACCTGGCAGGCGCGCCCGCTAACCGCAAATGACAACAACGACGAAAGCAGTCGCGAAATTTTCGATCCTGCCGCCGCCGAGGATCACGTGGGCAGCGTCATCGATGCCAGCTCGGCGACGGTGGAAATTGCGCTGCAAGCGGCGCTGGCGGGTTTCGACGGCTGGTCTCAAACCGATGTAAAAATTCGCGTTGAATGCCTGCAGAGGGCCGCAGATTTATACGAATCCAATGCCGCTGAACTGTTTGCCCTACTGGCGCGTGAAGCCGGCAAAACCTGGCTCGACGCGGTTGGGGAAGTGCGCGAAGCAGTTGACTTCGCCCGCTATTACGCGAGCCAGGCTGAACGCCTGGCCGGCGGCAATCGCGCACGTGGTGTTATCGCCTGCGTTTCACCGTGGAATTTTCCTTTGGCCATATTCAGCGGGCAGATT
This sequence comes from uncultured Gammaproteobacteria bacterium, assembly GCA_947259305.1. Taxonomy (GTDB): domain Bacteria; phylum Pseudomonadota; class Gammaproteobacteria. The sequence continues at coordinate 3,445 of CAMYML010000016.1, forward strand.
TTTGCCGCGTTAGCCGCGGGCAATTGCGTTATCGCCAAACCCGCCGAGCAAACCAGCCTGATCGCGGCCTTTGCCGCAGACTTGATGCACCAGGCCGGAATACCCAGGTCGGCACTGCAGCTATTACCCGGCAGCGGTGCGGTCGTCGGTGCCGCGCTCAGCGCCGACAGTCGCATCGACGGTATCTGCTTTACCGGATCAACCGCCACCGCGATGCACATTAACCGCAACATGGCCCGCCATTTACCGGCACAGGCGCCGCTAATTGCGGAAACCGGCGGTCTCAATGCGATGCTGGTCGATTCGAGCGCCTTGCCCGAACAAGTCGTCAGAGATGTGCTTGCCTCGGCCTTTCAAAGTGCGGGCCAACGCTGCTCGGCGTTGCGCATGCTATACCTGCAGGAAGACGTGGCGGACAAGATCCTGGAAATGTTGCTTGGGGCCATGGATCAACTCAAAGTTGACAATCCCTGGTACCTGGCGACCGATGTCGGGCCGGTTATCGATAGCGCATCAAAGCAGAAAATAGAAAATCACTGTCAGCGCATGGCGGAGCAGGGGCGTTTGCTGAAGGCTTTACCGGTGCCTGAGTCGGGTCTGTTCGTCGCACCGAGCGTAATCCGGCTCGACGGCATCCACCAGCTCGAAGAGGAGATTTTCGGCCCGGTGTTGCACGTGGCGCGCTTTGCAGCGAGTGACATCAACGCGGTCGTCGACGCGATCAATGCGCAGGGATATGGTTTGACTTTCGGTGTTCACAGCCGCGTTGATTCGCGCGTCGAACAGGTCGTCAAGCGTATTCGGGCGGGCAACGTCTACGTCAATCGTAACCAGATAGGCGCCGTGGTCGGCACCCAGCCCTTCGGCGGGGAAGGTCTGTCCGGTACCGGGCCCAAAGCCGGCGGTCCATGGTATCTGCCACGATTCCTGTCCTACCCGCTATCGCATGGCAATCAGCCGGAGACAAACAGAATTGATATCGCCGCGCTGGAATCACTGCTAGCGCAGGTCATTCCGGGCGGGAATATGAATAAATCCGTCGACACCGCCCTGCTAAATCGAATCGCGCAGCAGCAAGGGATCGAATGGCAGGGCAGATCGATTATCGAGATTGAATCGATGCCGGGGCCGACCGGGGAGACCAACCAGTTATCGGCCCATCCGCGTGGGCTAGTTCTATGCCTGGGACCGGGCCGCGACCAGGCATTGTCGCAGGCGCTATCGGCGCTGGCCCAGCAAAATCTGGTGGTTGTGGTGGCCGAGCAGGGTGATCAACTGGCCATGCGGCTGTCTGAAAACGGATTCGCGGTCAGCGGCACGGATGGTTATCTCGACGCCGAAACCTTGCGCGAGATAGACGGCATAGACGCCGTTATGTCACAGGCGCAACCACCGCAGTTACGGGCTTATCGGGTCGCGCTGGCCGAGCGGCAGGCGAAATTGATTCCGTTGATTTGCGAAGACGGCGTGTTTGATCGGCTTATCGTCGAACGTCATTTATGCATCGACACCACGGCCGCCGGCGGTAACGCCAGTCTGATTGCCGCGGGGAGCTAGCCGATAACGCGATAGAATTCAGCGTGATCGCAGACCGGGCAGCGTGGAATCTGCCCGGTCATTGACAGCTTGATACTATTGTCGCAATGACTGCAGTTAAAGCTGCCGGCATTGCAGACTTCACCGCTGCGGTACAGGCTGGCCTGGTGGCTTTCGTACTCGAACTTGTGGAAATCGAGCCAGGTTTTATCCGCGGCGCGCGCAATCAGGTCGATAAAGCTGTCTTCCACCAGCGTCAGGTCGAAACTCAACCAGTCCTTGAGTTCCTTACCCTGCTGATTGAGGGTTTTATTGGCCTTGTGCATATCGCGCTTGAGGGTATCGCCAAGACTTTCCGCTTCTTCCTGGCTAAGCGAATATAGTTCTCGCACCAGTAGCTGGGCATTATGCACCATTTCATCGATGGTCGGGGCTAGCGCTTCCTCGGCGTCGTGCACGGCTTCGCTGACGTTTTCCACCATGTGATCGAACGCGGCTACCAGTTTTTCTTTGTCGTTCATGTCCATGAATCCATTAATAACGCATAATATCGGACCGCACAAGTAAGCCTTCAGTTTTGATGACACAAATCAAATCCAGCGACGAGCCGGGCCCGGTTTTAAAATGGTGGACGCGTCTGGCCGGCTGGCCGGCAGGTGCCAGCCTGTTCAGCCTGGCTTTAGGCTGGATTGCACCCTATAGCGGCACCATCGGCGCCCGCATCGAGGAAATTCGGCCAGGCTATGCGCGCGTGACGCTGCGCGACCGTCGCCGGGTTCGCAATCACCTGCATTCAATCCACGCGATCGCGCTGATCAACCTGGGTGAAATTGCCACCGGTCTGGCGGTATTGTCGAGCGTTTCGGATAACATGCGCGCCATCCTGCTCGGCATTCAGGCTGAATATGTAAAAAAGGCGCGCGGCAAACTCACCGCGGTCGCCGAATTTCAGTTACCGCAAACGCTCGAGGACAACACGCCTTGCGAGGTTGAAGCGCGATTACAGGATGAATCCGGCGCAACGGTAACGCTGGTCAGGGCCACCTGGTTGATTGGATACAAAGCATCATGAGTAGAGAATTGCCCACGGCGGCAACCAGATTTTGCCAGCAACTGGGTATTCGCTATCCGGTGATCGGCGGGGCGATGTATCCCTGCAGCAACCCCGAGCTCACCGCTGCGGTTTCCGCGGCCGGGGGCATCGGTATCCTGCAACCGATCTCTCTGACCTATGTGCACGGCCACGATTATCGTGCTGGAATTCGCCTGATGCGCAAGCTGACCGACAAACCCATCGGCATGAATGCGCTGATCGAAAAATCATCGAGAAAGTATCAACAGCGCATGGAGGAATGGGTCGATATTGCGCTCGAGGAAGGCATTCGTTTCTTCGTCACCTCGCTCGGCAAACCGGACTGGGTGGCGCAACGGGTGCATGCCGCGGGCGGCCTGGTCTATCACGACGTCACCGAGTTGAAATGGGCCCGAATCGGCCTCGACAATGGCGCGGACGGGCTTATCTGCGTCAACAACCGCGCCGGAGGTCACGCCGGCTCCAGGTCGATGTCAGAGCTTTACCAGGAATTGCATGAACTCGCCGTACCGCTGGTCTGCGCTGGTGGCGTCGGCGCCGCGAGCGACCTCTGGCAGGCGCTCGACCGCGGCTATGTGGCATGCCAGCTGGGCACGCGCTTCATCGCCAGCGACGAATGCCGCGCCAGTGACGCTTATAAACAGGCCGTGGTCACGGCCGAGGCAGCCGATATCGTGCTGTCGGAACGGGTCACCGGGGTTCCGGTTTCGGTGATCAATACCGATTTCATCAAACGCAGCGGCACCCGTATGGGCTGGTTTGCGCGCTGGATGCTAGGCGGCAATACCACCAAGCACTGGATGCGGATGTATTACGGTTTGAAATCGATCTGGCAATTGAAGCATTCTTCGCTGGATGAAACAGGGGCCAGGGACTACTGGCAGGCGGGTAAGAGCGTAGCTGGCATCGAGCGCATCGAATCCTGCGACGCAATCATGCAAAAATTGATTTCATCCGAGGGCTAACACTTATGCAAACTATCCTGTATTACGTTCACGATCCGATGTGCAGCTGGTGCTGGGGTTTCGAACCGACGCGCCAGAAACTGTTCGCGGCGCTAGCCGATAGCCTTGAAATTCGACGCCTGGTGGGCGGCCTCGCCCCCGATTCGGATGCGCCTATGCCTGAACCGATGCGCGCCATGCTGCAACAGACCTGGCAACGAATCGAACACATGATACCGGGCACGAAGTTCAACTATGACTTCTGGAAAAAGTGTAAACCGCGGCGCTCGACCTATCCGGCAAACCGCGCGGTACTGGCGGCACGCGCCCAGGGCGAGGAGTTTGATGCGCTGATGACTGCGCGGATTCAGCGAGCCTACTACCTGGAAGCGCGCAATCCATCCGATAACAACACCCTGGTCGAATTGGCGGCAGAGATCGGACTCGACACCGAGTCTTTCGCCGATGCACTGCTCGCAACGACGACACAACAGCAGTTAATCGAGGAAATCCGGCGCAGTCGCGCAATGGGCATCGATAGTTTTCCGAGCCTGGCGGTGCAAAAGGCGGGGCGCTTGTCCCACATCGCTTTGAACTACACCGATGCGGACGCGATGCTGGAACAAATCGATTCGATTTAGAGAATCGCTTGCCTGATTTCTTCGACCTCGATAACGCCACCGGTCATGTTGATTTCCTCGAGGTTGGCATGCATGCCCAGGCGTGCGAATGCACTAACCTCGGCGTAGTCAACCTTAGCCAGCGGATGACTCGGGTCGTCGAGTGTCTGCAGCAGCGCAACCTGGACGATATCGACGTAATCCGCCTTGCCGTTATTGCCATCTCTGTCGATATTGAGATGTTCGGCCGGAACCTTGACCAATGCCTCGCTGAAACCCCAGTTCTCGAGGATTCGGCTACCGACTATCGGGTATATTTCGTAGATCAGGTTTTCCAGCGCCTGCACATCGTTTAACAACACGGGGTCGCCTTCGGCCTTGACCAGGATAGGGGAGAGCCCGATCGAATGCGTCAGCCCCGCGAGCAGCGCGCTATCGGATTCGAGCGTAGTCGTAGATTTTGCAATCATCGCGCTCAATGAGGCGACATCGGTGCTTTGCTTCCAGGCCCTGCGCAAGTAGTGGTCCACCACCGGATGGGTGGCCTGGAACAGCTGCTTCATAACCAGGCTGGTTGCCAGGGATCGAACCGTATCGAGGCCCATGCGCATGGCGGCGGCCTGCACGGTCTCTGCCGGATTGATGCCCCGATAAAGCGCCGAATTACCTACCTGAACGATGCGCGCTGAAAGCGCCGCATCGGTTTCGATTATCCTGGAGACGTCGGTGATCGATGCGTTGTCATCGTCCGCGGTTTCGCGCACGCGAATGGCAACCTCGGGTAGAGTGGGAAGTGGCAGACGATCATTTTCAAGATCGTCGATAATCGATTCCGGCGTAATACTCATGGTCCCTCGGGTGATTTGAGCGGGCACTCCCGAGTATAGATGCCTATTCCGATTTCGCAGCTCGATTAGATTTAATTTTCCAGCGAGTAGGGTAATTCGGTGTTGCTAATTCTGGTTTCGGGCTGGCTCAGCAGGTTTAGCGCACCCGCGTCAGCTTTTGCGATCTGGGCGACATACAGGCAATGGCACAGACCCTCGGCGTCAAACTCGGCATCGACGACCTTACCGCTGCCATCGACATCGGTCTTGCCCGCAACCACCAGCTCGTCGCCGGGCTGCGGTAGCTGGTCTGTTTCGAGCCGCGCCAGATACATACGGCGCTTGAGCTTGCCCAGATATTGCATGCGGGCGACGATTTCCTGGCCGGGATAGCAGCCTTTTTTGAAACTGACGCCGCCGAGCGCGCCCAGGTTCGCCATTTGCAGGACAAACGCCTCCGCAGTCTGCGGATGTATCGACGGAATACCTGCCTTGATTTCCGACAGGTGCCAGGAGGCGTAACCCGCAACTTTTAGTTTTGCGGCAAATCCATTCCATAGCGCAATGGCATCATCGGCCGACAGGCACATGAACAGGAAGCGCTGTTGTGACGCCAGGGGCTCCAACCGAATCGAGATCACGGCATCGTTTTGCACGACGCCATTGGTTACGGTCGGCAACAGTGAATGCTCGAGCACAGCGGGATCGTCGGTAGAAATGGCAAAGCGCGCGAAGTAGTCACTGGCGTCAGCCAGGGTCACCTTCGACTGCACGATATACTTGTAGAGCTGTTGCAGTAGCGGCTTGACCATCGACCTGGTCGTAACCAGGATATAGCCGTTCGAAACCCGAATCACCCTGAATATCCCGAGCATACGACCCTTCGGGGTAGAGTAAGAGCTTATTTGCAGGTTTGATTCATCGATCAGGTCGATATCGTTACTGAGTTGATTTTGCAGAAAATCAGACGCGTCGTCGCCGCTGACCAGAATGAGCCCGATCTCGTCTGTCGAACAGATGAAATTCTCAGTCGCGGTGACGTCGCTGTAACGAGCCTCGAATTGCTGCCAGTGAATCATTTTGCCTCACCCTGTTGTTGGAGCGCCCAGTCGATATGGTGCTGTATGAAAGCGCTTTGACCGGCGTAATCCTGTTTAAGTATCGCTATTATATGTGGATCATGCGCCGCGTTTCCAAGCGCGATCACCACGTTTCTCAACCAGCACTGATGGCCGATGCGCCGAATTGCCGAACCTTCCATCTTGCGCATGAATTCAGCCTCGGACCAGCGGTAACATTCCATCAGGGATATGCTATCGAGCCCGTGTCGCGGCGCAAAATCGATTTCCCTGGTGTACTGCGCGAATCGATTCCACGGGCAGACCAGTTGGCAGTCGTCGCAGCCGTAAATGCGATTACCGATGGCGGCGCGAAATTCCAGCGGAATTGCGGAACGATGTTCGATCGTCAGATAAGAAATGCAACGCCGGGCGTCGACCCGGTAGGGCTCGACGATCGCGCCGGTAGGGCAGATCTCGATACAGCTGGTGCAACGGCCACAATGGTTCTCCAGTGGCGCATCGATATCCAGCTTCAGGTCGGTGTAAATTTCGCCGAGAAAAAACCAGGAACCATGCTCGCGATGCAATATATTGCTGTGCTTGCCCTGCCAGCCGATGCCGGCCTTCGCCGCCAGCGCTTTTTCCAGCACGGGGGCGCTATCGGTAAAAACGCGATACCCCATCTCCCCATAAACCTGGCTGATACGCTCGGCATATTTCTGCAACCGCTTGCGCATCAGCTTGTGATAGTCGCGGCCAAGGGCATAACGCGAAATATAGGCCAGATTTTCGTGGTCGAGCAAATCCAGCAGGTTACGTTTTTCAGCAACCAGGTAATCGAGCCGCGCGCAAATCACCGAAAGTGTATCGGGCACCAGTTCCTGCGGATGCAGGCGCTTGCTGATGTTACGCTCCATGTAACTCATTTCACCGTGGAAATTCTGCCTGATCCACTGCGCATAATGTCGGTGATGTGGGTCCAGCCTGACATCGGTGATTCCGACTTGCTGAAATCCCAGATCGCGTCCGATTTGTTTGATGGTCTCGGTTTTCGACAAGTGACTAATTACCCGGCCCAGGCGCTTTATTCACCCGGATTCGGGTGCATCTTTTGTGGTGGCTGGTACAATATCGCATTTTTAACCAAAGCAGAATGTCTATCTACATTGCAATCGCAGTGGGCGGTTCACTGGGTGCCGTTTCCCGCTACTGGGTTTCCAGCACGGCCTATCAGTGGCTCGGACAGGGTTTTCCTTACGGAACCCTGGCGGTAAACCTGCTCGGCTCACTGGTAATGGGTTTTCTCTCGGTGTTACTGGTACACCGGTTTCATATCAGCGAAGAAATCCGGATCGGCTTGCTGGCCGGTTTTCTCGGTTCGTTTACGACCTTTTCAACCTTTGCTATGGATACGTTACACCTGGCCGGCAACGAGGCGGTGATGAAAGCCGTTATCTATATCCTGTTCAGCGTACTGTTCTGCATTCTCGGCGCCTGGGCTGGCCTGGTCGCCGCCAGACAAATGATTTAATTATGCTTGATCCCAAACTACTCCGCAGCGACCTCGATCACGTGGTCGCAAAATTACGCATCAAGAATTACGAGCTTGACGTAGCCAGTTTCAGCCAGCTCGAAGAGCGCCGCAAATCGCTGCAGGTCGATACGCAGAATTTACAGGGCGAGCGCAACAGCCGGTCAAAGGCAATCGGTACCGCCAAGGCAAAAGGTGAGGATATCCAGCCCCTGCTGGATGAAGTGGCCGTGCTCGGCGATCAATTGAAAGCCGCCGAGGCCGAACTCAGCGAGCTGCAGGACAGTCTCGACGACCTGCTGCTGGGGATTCCAAACGTGCCCGATGATTCGGTGCCCGCCGGCAATAGCGAGGACGATAACGAAGAGGTCCTGCGCTGGGGCGAACCACCGGCGTTCGATTTCGAGCCCAGGGATCATATCGATCTCGGCCAGGCGCTCGGCGGCATGGACTTCGAACGCGCGGCCAGACTCTCGGGCGCCCGGTTTGTCACCATGACCGGCAGCCTGGTAACCCTGCATCGCGCACTGATCCAGTTCATGCTCAACCAGCATATTCTCGAACATGGTTATACCGAGACTTATACCCCTTATCTGGTCAACGAAGCAACCCTGACGGGCACCGGTCAGCTACCCAAGTTCAAGCAGGACCTGTTTCACATCGATTCGGAAAACCACAACCTCTACCTGATCCCGACGGCAGAGGTGCCGGTAACCAATTTCGTCGCCGGGAGCATCGTCGAGGCGGAGCAGATGCCGCTTAGATTTGTCGCTCACACCCCCTGTTTTCGCTCGGAGGCGGGCTCTTACGGCAAGGATACTCGAGGCATGATTCGCCAGCACCAGTTCGAAAAAGTGGAACTGGTGCAGGTGGTAAAACCCGGTGATTCGATGGCTGCGCTCGAGGAATTGACCGGTCATGCCGAAACCATCCTGCAACTGCTGGGGCTGGCTTATCGCAAAGTAGTGTTATGCGGGGGCGATCTGGGCTTTGCCTCGACCAAGACTTACGACCTGGAAGTCTGGTTGCCCGGGCAGAACACCTACCGTGAGATTTCATCCTGCAGCAACATGACCGATTTCCAGGCGCGCCGCATGAAGGCGCGTTGGCGCAATCCGAAAACCGGCAAACCCGAGCTGGTGCATACTCTGAACGGTTCGGGGCTAGCGGTGGGTCGCAGCCTGATCGCGATCATGGAAAATTACCAGCGGGCCGACGGCAGCATCCAGATTCCCGATGTGCTGCTGCCTTATATGCACGGGATGACTGAAATTCGGGTTTAAGAGGCTATACTTTGCAGCAACGAAGCGAATCCGGAAAGCCTGATGAAACTGTTCGCAAAACTGATGATCGCGGGGCTGTTTATCGCGATATTATTGCCGTTTACGGTCCTCAAGGGACGTGACGGCAATACCCTGATGAGTATTTCAGATATCGGTCTACCCGACTTTTCGGTGCCGAGTTTACCGAATTTTTCGAGTTCGTCGAAGGCGCCAGATGCCAGCGAGTTTGCTACGTCGGACGAAGACCTGAGCGGCAAGGATCTTTTTTACAAATGGTATGATGTCGAAGGCAACGTGCAGTTTACGACCGAACCGCCGGCCGAGGGGATCGAGTATACTGTCAAGGGTTTCGACCCCGATGCCAACGTGATCCAGGCGGTAAAGGTAACGCCAAAGGAACCGGCACAGGGAGAAGCCGGTCCAACCCCTAACGAGGCTACTAAGGCCGAAGATATCGGCAACCCATACTCCAAAGACAGCATCGAAAAGCTTTTTAAAGATGCGAAAAATTTAGAAAAAATGCTGAATCAACGCTTACAGGCTCAACAATCCACCATTAACCAATAGAGACATCAACACATGAAATTAATAACATTTATTCTGCTGGCGGCGCTGAGCTTCGGCCTGCAAGCCGCCGGTAAAACCGCATTTATCAATTCCAAGGTGCTGCTGGAGCAGTCCCCCCAGGCGATAGCCGCCAATGACGAACTGCAAAAGCAGTTTGGCGAGCGTGAACAGAGCCTGCGAACCCTGGCGCAGAGCATCCAGCAAATGGAAAAAACCTATCAGAATGACAGCGCCATCATGAGCGCCGAGCAAAAGAAGAAGGCCGAAGACAACATCATCCAGAACAAGCGCCGCTTTCAGTTTGAGCAGCAGTCGCTGAAAGAAGATTTACAGGCCAGGCAGAGAGAATTGCTGCAGGAAGTGCAAGTCTCGATAAAAGCGGTGATTCAGGCCTATGGTAAGACGCAGGGTTATGACTTCATCTTTACCGACACCAGCATTGCCTATGCCGACGATGCGGTGAATATCACCGATAAAATTCTGCAAGAGTTGAAGAAGTAAGTATCATGCCAGCCCGAATCCTCGGGCTGGCACAGGCACTATCAATCCTGATTAACGGTCGGTGTCTGTATCGGTGCCGCCGCCGCAACGGCCTCGGATTTAGCGGCTTTGGCCGACGGTTTTTTCTCGACGGCATCTACCCTGGGCGCAGACTCCGCCGTTACCGGTTTGGGAGCGGTGGTGCGCTCAACTTTTGGCTTTGATTCGGCGGTATCGGTTTTCGGCACCGGATTGCTGTCAGCTCGGGATTCGGACCTGGCATCTGTCGCTTTGGACACAGTCTTACTGCCTGGTTTTGGGCCGGCCTGTTCGTCACTGGACTGAACTCGGTTCGCATCCGCTTTTGCCTTGTTATCGACCCGGTCGCTCCGGTTTTTTGCCGGCTGTTGAGTAGCCATCCCGGCATTCACTGGTTCTTGATTGCCGGATGCCTGTTTTTCTTCGTTGTGCTGCGTATCGCGGCGGTTGCCGGATACCTGCTTTTCTTCTTTATGCTGCGCCTCACGCCGGTTGCCGGGGGGCGGTTTGGCGGCTTCACCCTGGGCGGTATTTGCATTGCCCTCGGTGCTTGCATTCCTGTCCTGTTGCGCCCGGGATTCCTGCTGTCGGCCGCCACGATTGCCGCGGTTGCCGGATCGATTTCCGCCACGTGAACGCCCGGAACGCGATTGACCCGTACGCTTGCCTTCCTGAGATTCGGATTTCTCCTGCGGGCGCTGCTCTTTATCCTGGGTCTGGCCACGCTTATTGTCTTCGCCACCCCGAGTGTTGGCGTTGGCATTACTACGTTGCCGGTTTTGACCGCCCCGGGATTTACCGCGACGTCCGCGATTGCTGCTCCGGCTTTGTCGGTTTTCCTGTCTGGGTGCGGTTTCTTTTTCTTCCGCGGTCGATTTTTCGCTGTCGCCAACCAGCAGATTTACGATTTTTCGAATCAGGCCAACTCGCGGCTCCGCCGGAGCTGCGGGTTGCTCGGCGACGGGCCTGGGACCCGTGGGCGCGACCCGTTGCACTGCCGCTTTTTCAGGCGTTACAGTCGTGCTGCTGGCCATTTCTACCAGATCAACCGGTTCTTCCTCGGTCGTCATTTCGTAGGACTTTTTATAGTTCGATTCGTGTCGATGCGTATCGTTGCCCTTGACTCGTTCCAGTTCGTAATGCGGCGTTTCCAGCTTGGTGTCAGGAATGACTACGATATGCACCTTGCGTCGCTGTTCGAGCGAATCGATTTTGTCGCGCTTCTCATTGAGCAAATAGGTAGCGCACTCAACCGGAATTTTGACCAGGATTTTGCCGGTGTTATCTTTCAGTGCCTCTTCCTCGAGCAGGCGCAGCACTGCCAGCGAGAGCGATTCGACATCGCGAATGGTGCCCTGTCCACTACAGCGCGGGCAGACGATCTGACTGGATTCTTCCAGCGAGGGACGCAAGCGTTGACGTGACATTTCGAGCAAGCCAAAACGCGAAATACGCCCGATCTGAACCCTGGCCCGATCATCGTACACGGCATTGCGCAGCCGGGTTTCGACTTCGCGTTGATTCTTGTTCTGCATCATGTCGATAAAATCGATGACGATTAGCCCGCCCAGATCTCGAATTCTCAGCTGCCGCGCAATTTCATCGGCGGCCTCGAGATTGGTCATCTTCGCGGTATCTTCAATATCACTGCCGCGGGTGGCACGCGCCGAATTGACGTCGATCGAGGTCAGGGCCTCGGTATGGTCGATGACGATCGCGCCGCCGGAAGGCAGGTTGACTTCACGGGAGAATGCCGATTCGATCTGATTTTCGATCTGAAAGCGATTGAACAACGGCAGCTTGTCTTCGAAGTGCTTGAGCTTGTTGATTGAACCCGGCATTACCATCGACATGAAGTCATGTGCCTGCTTGTAGGCCTGTTCCGAGTCAATCAGTATCTCGCCGATATCGTTACGGTAATGATCGCGCAGCGCGCGTATCACGATATCCGACTCCTGGTAGATCAGGAAGGGCGCCTTTTGCTCGCCCGCGGCCTTTTCGATTGAAGCCCAAACCTGGGTCAGGTAGTCGAGGTCCCACTGCATTTCTTCGACGCTGCGGCCAACGCCGGCAGTGCGCACAATAACGCCCATGCCTTCCGGCATTTCAAGCGCCGAGAGGACCTTTTTAAGTTCGTCGCGATCTTCGCCTTCGATACGTCGTGATACGCCGCCGGCGCGGGGGTTTTGCGGCATGGCAACCAGAAATCTTCCGGCCAGGCTGATAAAGCTGGTGAGGGCGGCCCCTTTGTTACCACGCTCCTCTTTCTCGACCTGGACGATAATCTCCTGATCGACCTTGAGAGCATCCTTCAGAATGGGTTTACCGCCGTCGTCGCGAGGGGCATCGCCATAATATTGCTTGGCGATTTCCTTGAATGGGAGAAACCCGTGGCGCTCGGCGCCATAGTTGACAAAAGCAGCCTCGAGGCTGGGTTCGACGCGGGTTATTTTAGCCTTGTATATATTTGACTTTTTCTGTTCTCGAGAAGGTACTTCGATATCGAGATCGTAAAGTTTCTGGCCATTGACCATGGCCACCCGCAGCTCTTCGGCTTGAGTGGCGTTGATTAGAATACGTTTCATTGAAATAGTTGCCTTGCTTGAACGGCCAGGCGCTGCGGGTTTCAGGATTTGCCGAGAGAATTTCCATTTTTTGTTGCGGGCAGCTAATGCCCGATCGGTCGGTCTTTTGCAGACCGATTATCGTGAGGAAACTTTTAATGTAAGCAATACTGAGTAGGAGGCAGTACATAGGCCGCTGTGTGTTAATGCCCTTTGAGCAGACGTTCGTCTAACGCCCTTCAGGACTAATTCTTTTGGAAAACAGCCGCCCTGACGGCTTGCTTTCCGCGAAAAAACTGTAATGGTAGTGTTTTGCCCAGGTTTTAGGCAGTACAATGCTACGGCCGCGAATATACCACAGTTTGTTGTTACTGCCATCCATTGAATTCAAATAAGCCACAAAAAACCGCCGTCAGCCTGGTTGAGATTTCTGCCGCACAGCTGAACCAGCGCCTCGATAATTTCCTGTTCAAGCGCCTGGACGACGTCCCGCGCACGCGAATTTACCGCATCATCAGAAAGGGTGAGGTGCGCGTCAACAAAAAGCGCAGCAAACCGGATTACAAACTGCAGATTGGGGACCAGGTCAGAATACCGCCGGTGCACCAGGCGCAGGAAAAACCGCTCAAATCAAGACCACCCAAAGCATTGCTGGGCCGGCTCGAGCAGGCTGTAATTTTCGAAAACAAGGATATGTTAATTCTCGACAAACCGACCGGGCTCGCCGTTCATGCCGGCTCAGGCGTCGACTACGGTGTCATCGACGCAATGCGAATGTTGTATCCACAAACCGAAATCGAGCTGGTCCACCGGCTCGATCGCGATACCAGTGGCTGCCTCATGCTGGCGAAAAACCGCCAGGCGCTGCTGGCGATGCAAGCTCTGCTGCAGGACAACCTGCTCAGCAAGAACTATATCGCCGTAGTGCAGGGAAACTGGCCGCGGGAACTCAGCGAAATCAGGCTACCACTGAAAAGGTTTCATCTGCCCAATGGTGAAAGAAGAGTGCAGGTCGATGACGCGGGTAAGCCTGCCGTAAGCCGGGTCAGGCTGCTGCGGGGCGGTAAGCGCTACAGCGTCATCCGGGTGGAACTTGTGACCGGCCGCACCCATCAAATCAGGGTGCATTGCCAGGCGCAGGGACACGCCATCGCCGGAGACGACAAATACGGCGACAATGAATTCAATCGCAGCATGCGTCAGCGCAATATCAAACGCCTGATGTTGCACGCGGCAAGCCTTGAACTGCCGTTTTGCGACTACACTTCTGAAGTGGTAATCAATGCGCCGCTACCCGCAGAATTCGAACGCTTGCTGGGTGAAGCGAGCCCGGCTTAAAAATTTAACGGCAACAGCAAAACAGGAAACTCAATGGCTGATTCAGATCGTGACCCCAATCAATCCGAACCGCCCGCCGGCGGGCAAAACCAGAGCGTCATCGATCGACTGGTATTCGCGGCGCTCCGGGAACAGACTCGCGCGCGTCGTTGGCGGATATTCTATATGCTGTTTTTCATCGGCTATCTGAGCGTGGTAACCCTGGTACTGTTTAGCAGCAAAGACGAAGGTTTTGGAGCTGCTGGCAAGCCCGACGGCGACAAACATACCGCGGTGGTGAAACTTTCCGGGGTTATTGCCAGTGGCGAGTCGGCTGGATCGGAAAATATCATTTCCGGCCTGAAGAAGGCCTTTGCGCATGAAGACACGGCGGGGATTGTCCTTGAAATCAATTCACCGGGTGGCTCCCCGGTACAGTCAGCCTATATATTCGACGAAATCATGCGCCTCAAACAAAAACATGGATCCATCCCGCTGTACGCTGTGGTGATCGATATGGCCGCTTCCGGAGGTTATTTCGTCGCCGCCGCTGCCGACAGGATCTATGTCAATAAATCCAGCCTGATCGGTTCCATCGGGGTGCGCATGGATGCTTTTGGTTTTGTCGATATGATGAAAAAGCTCGGCATCGAGCGACGCCTGCTGACCGCCGGCGAAAACAAGGACCTGTTCGATCCTTTCCTGCCCGAGCAAGGCGAGCACAAGGCCCATTTGCAAACCATGCTGAACCAGGTGCACGAGCATTTCATCAGCGCGGTCAAACAGGGCAGGGGTGAACGCCTGGATGAAACTCAGGATCTGTTTAGCGGGCTGATCTGGAGCGGCGAGCAGTCACTGCAACTTGGGTTAGCGGATTCTTATGGCACAACCCGTAGCGTCGCGCGCGAGCTCGAGGCCGAAGATATCGTCGATTTCACCCCCAAAATCAACCTGCTCGAGCGCATTGCCGACCGCATCGGCGCCAGCGCCGGCCGCGGTATCAGCGAGTATCTTCTCGGGGGATTTTCGGTGAATTAGCGATTGCCCTGGAAAGCGTGAAATTCATACAACCTCGATCCCGGCGCTTTCCAGCATCGTCGTCAGCTTAAACAATGGCAAGCCGATCAAAGCGCTCGGATCTTCGCCGCGCAGGGCGCTGAACAGGCAGGCCCCATAACCTTCTGCCTTGAAACTGCCAGCACAGTCGTAGGGCTGCTCGACCTGCAGATAATGCTCCAGCTGCCTGTCGCTCAACCGCCTGAATTCGACTTCGAACGGCACCTCCTCAACCATGCAAAAATCTCGTGCCAGATTTAAAACGCAAACACCGGTGTGAAACACCACGGTCTTGCCCTGTGCCTGGCGCAGCTGTTGCAGGGCCTGTTGATGCGAACCGGGTTTGCCGAGAATTTGATCGTCCAGCAACGCGCACTGGTCTGAGCCAATGACTACCGCTGCGGGATGTTGCCGGGCAACGGCTTGCGCCTTGGCCTGCGCCAGCCGGCAGACATAGTCAGACGCGAGTTCTCCAATATGGATGGATTCGTCTATGCCCGGTGAATGGCACTGGTAGTCGAGCCGTAGTCGGTCCAGCAACTGTTTTCGATAAGGTGAGCTGCTGGCCAGAATTATCTTGTCTTGCACTGGAATCGTTGCTCCGGATTGGAGATATTTGCGGACGTCGCCGGACCCGGCGCTAACGCCGCAGCGCAGTATATTACAGGCCCGCGTCGATTTCACGATCGGGTTAATTTTACCCGCGAATTGAATAGACAATCTTATCCACAAGCATGTAAAATCGCCGCCTTATGCGGGATAAGTTGCGTAGGGGCTACCAGGTTCATAAGGAAGTGACCCGAAACGGCTATTTCGAAGGCGATATCGCATTATCGGAATTGGCACGTTTGGGGGAACTGTTGCACCCTGGGGAAGGCGAGCAAGAAGAGCGGAAGATTGCTGTCGAATTTGAATTCGTGCGCAACGAATACGATATTCCAATGATAACCGGGCAGCTGCAAACCAGTCTCGAGCTGGAATGCCAACGCTGCCTGAAACCGTTGGACATGCCGCTGCAGCTGGATTTTCAGCTGATGATCGACGCCGATGATGATCTGCTGCGTGACAGCAGCGTCGATACGATATACAGCGACGATGGTTTCATCGACATTTTTGATGTAGTCGAAGACGAGTTGATTCTCGCGACACCGCTGGTGGCCTTACATGAGGACAGCAGCTGCAACGAACACTGGCAGGCCTCGGCAGAAGAGCCTGAGGCCACCGCCAAAGAAAACCCGTTTGCAGTGTTACAGCAACTGAAAACGACAGATTAAGTTAACTGGAGATACCAATGGCAGTTCAGAAAAGCAGAAAAACCCCATCGAAACGGGGCATGAGACGTTCGCACGACGCGCTCGGCAGCGCAACCCTCTCGGTGGAACCGACTACCGGTGAAACGCATCGCCGACATCACGTCAGTGCGGATGGTTATTACAAGGGGCGTCAGGTTATCGCGGACAAGGTCGTCGAAGACGACGACGAGTAAGATCGTTCAATTTGATATTTGAATACGGGCGGCACATACCGCCCGTATTTATTTCGGACGCAGCTTAAATGCTAAAGAAAATTATTGCACTCGATGCCATGGGCGGCGATTACGGACCAAGTGTTACCGTGGGTGCGGCAAAAATGGCGCTGAACGAGATTCACGGTATCGAACTGGTTCTCGTTGGCGATCGGAACCAACTGACGGCCGAACTGGAAAAGAACAATTTACAGCAGGACAGTCGTATCAGGATTCACCATGCTTCCGAAGTTGTCGACATGGGCGATTCACCGGTGGTTGCGCTAAAAAAGAAAAAAGATTCCTCGATGCGCGTGGCGATTAACCTGGTTAAGGAAGGAACGGTGCAGGCCTGTGTCAGTGCCGGGAATACGGGCGCGCTGATGGCGACCGGCAAGTATGTGCTCAAGACCATCCGCGGTATTAGCCGCCCCGCGATCTGCACCCTATTGCCCGGTATCAACGGACACACCCACATGCTCGACCTGGGCGCCAATCCCGATTGCACCCCCGAGATACTGGTCGAGTTCGCATTGATGGGTTCGATACTCGCGCAATCGGTGGAAGGCATCGAAAATCCCAGCATCGGCTTGCTCAACATCGGCTCGGAAGAGATCAAGGGTAGCGAACTGATAAAACGCGCCAGCCAGTTAATCGGTGAAAGCCGATTGAATTACTACGGATTTGTCGAAGGTAATGACATATTCAAGGGCACGGTGAATGTGATCGTCACCGATGGCTTCGTGGGTAATGTTTCGCTGAAAACCGGGGAAGGTCTGGCGGCGCTGGTTAATCACGTATTAAAAGACGAATTCAGGCGCAACTGGCTGACTAAACTGGCCGGGCTTTGTGCAATGCCGGTGCTGTCGGCGGTCAAGCGCCGACTCGATCCGCGTCGCCATAACGGCGCCAGTTTATTAGGGCTCAATGGTATCGTCATCAAGAGTCACGGCAGCGCCGATATCGAATCGTTCTTTCACGCCATCAAGATTGCCGCGATAGAAATAGAAAACAAAGTTCCCCAGCGCATATCCGCCGAGATCGAAAACTATTTCAGCCAGGTAGAGGAAGCAGTTACATGACTTACGCACGGATCAGCGGCACTGGCGGTTATCTGCCGGAAAATATCATGACGAATCATGACCTGGAAAAAATCGTCGATACCTCGGATCAGTGGATTCGCGAGCGTACCGGAATTGAACAACGCCATATTGCCGCCGAAGGCGAAACCACGGTCGACCTGGCTGAGAAAGCATCACGCATGGCGATCGAGTCGGCCGGCATCGACCCTTCCGAAATCGATTTGATCGTGCTGGCGACGTCAACCCCGGACAAGATTTTCCCAAGCTCTGCCTGTATTTTACAGGCCCGTCTCGATATTCACGGCTGCCCGGCTTTCGATATTCAGGCGGTATGCACCGGTTTCATCTATGCCCTGACGGTGGCGGAAAAATTCATCAAGACCGGCAGCGCTAAAAAGGCCCTGGTGGTTGGCGCGGAAGTCTTTTCCCGCATTCTCAACTGGAAGGATCGTACCACCTGCGTATTGTTCGGCGATGGCGCCGGTGCGGTCGTACTCGAAGCCAACGAAGAAACCGGCATTCTGTCCACCCACATTCATGCCGACGGCCAGTATGAAAATCTGCTCTGGGTGCCGCACGGTATTTCGGATGGTTTCGAAGAGGTCAAAAAAGGTAATGCCTATGTCGAAATGCGCGGCAACGAGGTTTTCAAGATGGCGGTTAACACGCTTGGCCGCATCGTCGACGAAACCCTGGCCGCCAACCACATGATGAAATCAGATATCGACTGGCTGGTGCCGCACCAGGCGAATACGCGCATCATCTTGGCCACCGCCAAGAAGCTCAAAATGTCGATGGACCAGGTGGTTGTCACCGTCCACAAACATGGCAATACCTCGGCGGCTTCGGTTCCCCTGGCGCTCGACGTCGCGGTGCGCGATGGCCGCATCAAGAAGAACGAGCTGCTGTTACTGGAAGCCTTCGGCGGCGGTTTCACCTGGGGTTCGGTGCTGTTGCGCTATTGATTAGCGCCAGTCGGGACTACGCCGAGTAGGATGGCTGTGTTATGATGCCACCAGATTACCTGGTGCATAATAATGATAAACGTACTACTGACCGACGACCACCTGCTGGTCCGCAGCGGCATTCGACGCCTGCTGGAAGACAGTAATCAGGTCAAGATAGTCGGCGAAGCGGACTGTGGTGAGGATAGCGTCAAACTCGCGCAACAACTAAAACCCGATGTCATAATGATGGATGTCAACATGCCCGGTATCGGCGGCGTCGAGGCCTGCCGGCGCATCCTGCAGCGTAATCCCGAGCAGAAAATTATCGTATTGACGGTCCACAACGAGCAGACTTTTCCCAAGCGCATGCTCGAAATCGGCGCCAAGGGTTATTTGACCAAGGAATGCGGCGTCGACGAAATGCTGACTGCGATCAAACAGGTTTACAACGGCGGGGCCTATATCGCACCGAGTATCGCGCAACAGCTCGCCCTTTCGTTATTACCCGGTAACGAACATAACCCTATCGACAAACTGTCGCGGCGCGAGTTTCAGGTAATGCTGATGATTTCACACGGATTAACCAATGCTGAAATATCGGACAAGCTATGCCTGAGTCCAAAAACCATCAGTACCTACCGCCTGCGCCTGCTGGAAAAACTGGGCGCTCAAAACGAGGTGGATCTGATCAAGATTGCGGTAGAGCAGGGCATTGTTGAATTCGCCAGTTCGGGGTGAATTAAGGTGAACGAGTTGCACGGCTGCCAACTCTGTCCGCGGCTTGCCGCTTACCGGATCGAGCAAAAATCCAGATTCCCCGATTACCATTGTCTGCCGGTCGCAGGCTTTGGCGCCGCAGACGCGCGTTTATTGATTGTCGGACTTGCGCCCGGACTTCACGGCGCCAACGCAACCGGCAGGCCCTTTACCGGCGACGCCTCGGGCCAGGTGCTGTTCGAAACACTTTACAAATACGGGTTTGCCAGCCAGCCAGGCTCGCACCGCGGTGACGACAATATGCGCCTCCTCGATTGCCGGATAACCAACGCGGTTAAATGCCTGCCGCCACAAAATCGACCTTCCGGTGCCGAAATCAGGCAGTGTAATCCATACCTGCGAGATGAAATTTCACAACTGAATCCTGGCTCGGTGATACTGGGGCTCGGGGCCATCGCCCATCGCAGCGTGCTCAGGGCGTTGGATCTGCCGCAATTCGCAATGCAATTCAAACACCTGGCCGAGCACCAGTTGCCTGGCGAACTCAGCCTGATCGATTCCTATCACTGCAGTCGTTACAACTTCAATACCGGCCGCTTGAATCAAACAATGTTCGACCAGGTATTCAGGAATATAGCCGGGTTAATGGCGTGAATCAGCCAACGCGCTTCGATCACAAGGCCTTTCTCGATACGGTGAACAGCAAACCCGGCGTTTACCGCATGATCGACAAGAACGACAAGGTCATTTACGTCGGTAAGGCGAAGAATCTGAAAAAAAGGATTGCCAGCTATTTTCGCAGGACCGGCTTATCCACGCGCATCATTTCGCTAGTCAACAACATCCGCAAAATCGAAGTCATCAATACGCGTACCGAGAGCGAGGCGCTGTTGCTGGAAAACGATTTGATCAAGAACCTGAACCCGCGCTACAACATCCTGTTTCGCGACGACAAAAGCTATCCCTATATCTGCCTGAGCAACCATGCGTATCCGCGCCTCAGGGTTTTCCGGGGCAAGCCCGATAAGCGCAAGGGGACTTTCTATGGGCCTTTTCCGAGTGCTGGCTCGATACGCTACACGATCAATCACGTGCAGCGTATGTTCCAGCTGCGTAATTGCGAAGATTCGGCCATGACCAACCGCACCCGCGCCTGCCTGCAATACCAGATCAAACGCTGCAGCGGACCCTGCGTCGGCCATACCGACAGAGAAAGTTATCAGCGTCAGATCGAGCAGGCGCAAATGTTTCTGCAAGGCAAGAGCAACCAGTTGATCGATCAGCAAATCGAATTGATGGAAGGTTTTTCCGACAGGCTTGATTTCGAAAAGGCGGCGCAGGTGCGAGATCGCATCGAAACCTTGCGCCGCGTAACCGAAAAACAGTTCGTCACCAATTTCGACGGCGATATCGATATTATTGCCTGCGCGTTGCAGCAGGATCGGAGCTGCATCCAGTTGTTCATGATTCGCAACGGCACTTCGCTCGGCAACAAACCGTTTTACAATCGAGTCCGGCTCGATACCGATGCCAGCGGCCTGCTGGAAACGTTTATCATGCAGCATTATTCGAGTCATCCGGCGCCTCCCGAAATCATCGTTAGTCATGAACTGGAGAATAGCGAGTTACTGGCCGAGTCCCTGCACCAGCTCAACCAGTCCCGGGTCAGGATTGTGCACAATGTTCGCGCAAAGCGGCGGCACGCGCTGGAAAGCGCCATCAGCAACGCCAAACAGGCACTCGAAACCTACCTGTTATCGGCGAGCATGCTGAGCAAGCGCTATCAGAACATGGTCGAAATGCTGCACCTGGAAAATCCGCCCGAACGCATCGAGTGTTTCGATATTAGCCATACCCTGGGTGAATCGACCAAGGCGTCCTGCGTCGTATTTGGCCAGGACGGCGCGATCAAAAGCGAGTACCGCCGCTACAATATCAAGGATATACAGGCGGGTGACGACTATGCCGCCATGCGCCAGGTGCTGGACCGGCGTTACAGCAAACGCCGGAATTTACCGGAACAGTTACCCGACCTGATCCTGATTGACGGCGGCAAGGGTCAACTGGGTATCGCGCTGGAAGTGCTGGAGTCGCTCAACATTCTGACCGTCAAGGAAAACCTGCGCGTGTTCGGCGTGGCCAAGGGTGTCGAACGGCGCGCCGGTTACGAAGATATTATCGACGAGGAAATGTCCGCGCTGAATTTTCCAATGGATTCGCCGGGCCTGCTGTTAATCCAGCAGATTCGCGACGAGGCGCATCGGTTTGCGATTACCGGGCATCGACAGGCCCGCGCCAAGACCCGACGCAAATCCCGACTCGAGGAAATTCCCGGGATCGGCGCCAAGAAACGTCAGATTCTGCTCAACACTTTCGGCGGGCTGCACGGAGTCCAGGCCGCGGGCGTCGAGGAATTAATGCAGATCAGGGGTATTAACCGAGAGACCGCGCAGGCGATCTATGATAGCTTTCACGGCTGATCGTCGCGCTATGAACCCATGCAAGTAACCCTGCCTACCGCCATTACCCTGTTTCGGATCGCGTTGATTCCGCTATTCGTGCTGGTGTTTTACCTGCCTTTCAGCTGGGCCAATATCGCGGCCACGGTTATCTTTACGCTCGCCAGTTTCAGCGACTGGGTGGACGGTTACCTGGCGCGCTCGATGCAGCTGGAAACCTCGTTCGGCGCCTTCCTCGATCCGGTTGCGGACAAGCTCATGGTGGTTGTGGTAATCGTGCTACTGGTTGAGGCTAACCCGAGCATCTACGTCACCTTGCCCTCGATCGTCATCGTCGCCCGCGAAATCTCGATCTCGGCACTGCGCGAATGGATGGCTCAACTGGGTGCCAGCACCACGGTGCAGGTATCCTTCGTCGGCAAAATCAAAACCGTGGCACAGATGATCGCGCTGGGATTCATGATATTTTCCGAACCTTTTCTGGGATTGCCGATCTTTCAAATCGGGCTGGTTATCTATTATTTCGCGGCGCTTTTAACCATCGTCTCGATGATTATTTACCTGCGTGCCGCATGGCCGGTAATTACTCGTCATGGATAGGGATATCGGGGACTGGCCGGCTTGACAGGCGAGGGTGAATCTATAGAATAGCGGCTCTTTTGCGGGAATAGCTCAGCTGGTAGAGCACAACCTTGCCAAGGTTGGGGTCGCGAGTTCGAATCTCGTTTCCCGCTTTTTTTGGTCATCAAAAATAAAGTATGATGCCCGCAGTGCTTCGACTAGCAGTAGTGCCCTTGATTGGCTGGGTGGCAGAGTGGTCATGCAGCGGCCTGCAAAGCCGTGTACGGCGGTTCGATTCCGCCCTCAGCCTCCATATTTATTAATTAAACATCCATTGCCCGGATGGCGAAATTGGTAGACGCAAGGGACTTAAAATCCCTCGGTGGAAACACCGTGCCGGTTCGACTCCGGCTCCGGGCACCATTCTTTAAAAATCAGTTACTTGCACTTTCTGCCGCATTCAAACGCTTTTCACCAGGCAACGTTCACGGCCAAGCGAGAAGCCCAGGCCTGGGCGCGCATGAAGAGACCCGATTGAGGGAAGATTCCTCCGGGAAGGTGCCTAACAAACCGTTTCGTGACCTGCTCGAACGCTACAGCCGCGAAGTCAGCTCAAAGAAGCGGGGTGTCGTGCGAGAACAGAGGATGATCGGCGTCATTCTCCGCGATCCGGTCGTCGATGTGTCGCTGCGCATACTTGCGCCGACCGACATCGCCGCGTGGCGCGATCGTCGCCGGGCCCAGGTCTCAGGGGCGACGGTGGAGCGGGAGATGACGATTCTCTCGCATGCGTGTTCGATGGCACGCCGCGAATGGGGGTGGCTGCGGATAAACCCGGTCAGCGACGTGAGGCGGCCACCCCCGACGGCGGCGCGTACCCGCCGACCGACGGCGGAAGAGACCGAGAGATTGCTCCTTGCACTGGCTTATTTCCGGGAAACTCCCCCAAAAACGGATTCAGCCCGGGTCGGTGCGGCCTATCTCTTCGCCATAGAGACCGCAATGCGCGCAGGCGAGATCTGCAGTCTGGAATGGCAGCATGTCAACGAGCGGTATGTGCATTTGCCTCTGACTAAGAATGGCTATGCTCGAGACGTACCTCTGTCAGTCGAAGCGTGTCGAATCATCGATCAGCTACGCGCTTCGAACGAAGAGGAGGGTGCAGTGTTTGGCATTTCGACGGCTAGCATGGATGCCCTGTTTCGTAAGGCAAAAGCTCATGCGCTCATCGAAGACCTGCATTTCCATGATACGCGCCGTCAGTTAGCGATCTTGCTGCCAAACTCGACTAGGCGCCCCGGTTTTCCTGGTGCTTCTCCGCCCAGGCGATCACATCTCTGGTTTTCCAGAGGGATTTTGTCCCACGGTATTTGCTACCCAGGATCGGCAGGTGGATGCTTAAAAGCGGACGCCAAGTAAAAACTGATGGGCGACAGGAGTCGTAGATCGCCGCCTACGTTGAATTTGCCAGTGTCAGCTTTGGGGATTTTGCAGCCTACCATCTACTCGACCACCGCGGCATCAAGGCCCTTGCCTTAGGCCGATAGTGCGGCTAGCGATACTGCAAAGCAGTTAAGGAATACAGTAACCTTTGGCAAGGTTTTTAATCGTAGCCTGTACCCTATTAAAGCGGTTAAGGTGTTTGCCATTTCTTGAAATACGAAATAAATACCGATTATATATTCCGCGAATGTTCTTTCACTTGCTGCTGTCGCAAAGCATCCAGATCCTTCTTTCGTTTTGTTGCCATGCTTTTGCAATACACAAAAATTGATCCGGCTGTAATGGTTACCGCATATCGAATCAATGGAGGCACATCGAATGCCCAGACACTGATCAATATGACCAGCACCAGCACCGCAAACATACCGAAAATTCTTTCGTCGAGTTGGTTGATCGTCGCGTTGTGACTACGCTCGAAGCCTTTGGCATGCTCAAGTTTTCTCTTAGCTGCCTTGGCTTCCGTAATTGCAATTCCCAATTCGGAATTATCATCCATAGTGCGGCCCTCAATAGCCGGGGACTAACATTTTAACTCAGGAATCAGTGGAAGGACCAATATCCAGCAATGATTGCCATGATCTTTCCGGCAAAGTCAGCGATAAATGCACAACTTACTGCGTGCCTGACACACTTTATTCCAACCCTACTGTAAAACAGGCCTGAGACCCTCTTTATCAATAGCCATGTTGGATATTGGGTTGAGGCTCAACCGGTTGTTATTTTCCGAAATAAAATGGTATGAAAAAGTCGGGAAGTAAGTGAGTTTTCGTTAAATAGATATACTGTCCCCCGAATACTACAGGGAGATTACCCATGATTCGACGGAAATATCTGTTCTTCATGACTTTTGTTGCCGCAATGCTTGCCGCCTGTGCCAGCCCGAGTGGCCCACCGTTTGTGCCGCAGCCCGTGGTACCAGATCAGACCACTATTTATGCATTCCGAATTGCCAGTATTGTCGGCGTTGGTAACTCTTATCTTACTGCAGTCAATGACAAGTTTATCGGCAGGCTCGACTCGGGCACCTATGCCGTCTATGTGACGGAACCTGGCAGGAAAGTCGTTTCGATGCGAGCCGGATCAATTTTTTTCGGTGAAGGGGAAGAACTCGGTTGGGGCCTTGGGGCTTTTGTTGGCGCGGTCGACGGTTATGTCGAAATGCTCGAGTTCGATACCGAGCCAGGTGAATTTTATTTCGTGCAGATTCCTGATGGTGACCTAATTCCTAATGACGAGGCCCTGCAGATGATGGATCGGTTGGAAAACGTCACTCCTGAAGCCAAGTGATTCAGTTCTGGTTTTTTTGCGTGGAATCTGTGGCGCTAATATTTAACTCGGAAAAGGCAGTCAATCGACTTTCAATCGTGGAAATCTTGTGGGTCCGTATATGGACTCCTCCTCGTTTGCAAGTAATCGGTTTGTGGCAGCTGGCTCGACTGCATACGTATATCCGGCCTCTTCAGGTGGCATACGTTG
>CAMYML010000017.1 GCA_947259305.1 uncultured Gammaproteobacteria bacterium
AAACTTTCAATTGCCGAGTGATCGACGGTGGCGCCTCACTAAGCTGCATTATTGAAAATATGTCATACCGCGGCTTGACCGCGGGATTCCTTTTGTCAAGACTGGCTGTCCAAAACCGCTGCAAACGGAAACGCGGGAGAATATATGCGTGCCTGGAAATGTGTGACATGGGGTGGGCCCAGCCAACTGGAACTCGGCAATATGCCGGATCCGGAACCTGGTGAGGGTCAGGTAGAAATTACAGTCAAAGCCTGCGGGGTGAATTTTGCCGACTTGCTGTTGATTTCGGGTCGCTACACGGTGCGTCCCGAGCTTCCCTTTGTGCCGGGCACGGAAGTCGCCGGCCGAATCACCCGGGTCGGCCCGGGCGTCGAGGCATTCAAAGTCGGTGCCAAGGTAGCCGCTTTTGTGAAACACGGCGGATATGCCGACAAGGTGGTTGCCCCACTTCCCCAGGTCATCTCCATTGCGGAATCGATCCCGGCCCCGGAAGCTGCCGCCTTCCCGGTTTCTTACGGGTCGGCCGAACTGGCGCTAGAGCGGGCGGGGCTGGCCGCGGGCGAAGTCGTTGTCATCGGTGGTGCTGCCGGGGCAGTGGGCACCGCCTGTATAGAACTGGCCAAGCAACGCGATGCGATCGTGGTTGCCTGTGTCGGCGATAGCGCCAAGGAGAAGGTTGCACTCGCCTGTGGCGCGGATCATATCGTTTCATCGCGCTCGCGCCATCTTCACAGAGATATTCAAGATGTGGTCACGGCAGGGGTCGATGTGATTATCGATCCGATTGGTGGCGGCTTTTTCGAAGAGTCGCTGCGTGTCCTGCGTTATGCTGGTCGGGTAGTCGTGCTCGGGTTCGCCTCCGGAAAAATCCCCTCGTTGCGACTGAACCAGCTACTCGTCAAACACCAGAGCATCATCGGTTCGTCCCTCGGGCTCACCTGCGTCAAAAATCCAGAACTGATGTCTACAAAATGGTCGCGGCTGGCTGAGATGCTGGAGGCGGGGCAGATTCGCCCCAGGATCAGTCATACCCGGCCGTTTACCGACCTGCCGGCGGCCTTACAGATGCTCAAGGACCGCAAGGTAGCGGGGCGAATTGTATTGAGCTGACCGGCGGGCTCGAAACGAGCTGCAGCGACAAGGCATAGTTAGAATTCGTCCGCGGCGTTACTTGATCGGCATATACAATGCGGTGACGATCTGGTTGCTGTTCCTCACATCGCCGGGAGCGGTATGGTAAATCTCGAGCGCAGGGCGTGATTTGTCGAGTTTGATCCGCTGCATGCGACAGTGACAGGACAGCGCGTACCAGCCGAGGGGAATAAAGCCGTGGTCACCCTGCAGTGTCATGTGGAAGTAAGACCCGCCTTTAAACCCGCGTCGCGTGTAATTCGATTGCGGTGCGCTGTCGCTGATCGGGATGGCGATTTCTGTCTGGTAATCCGATGCCAGCGGGTCGAACTGGTGATATAGCGTTAGCGCCAGCCCGGTGTTGCCAGCCGCGGCCGCGGTCAGGGTTTCGATGGCCGGCTGGCGGGCAGCTTCGAGCTGCCGCAGGTTGCCATTGCAGGGAATCGACCAGTAGCTGAAATCCTCCAGCAGCTGTGCGCCGACGAAGCTAATCGCCGGGTGCGCCGCCGCATTGTTCATGTAACCGTTGAACAGCGCCAGTCCAAGTTCATAATCGCGTCCGATCGTCGGTTCCATGCGCCGGGCCATGAAACGAAACAAAAACGGCATACTGCCCGCCATTTCCCAGCTCACCAGCGTCCGTTCCCCACGGTTTTCGAATTTCCAGCTGATTTGATTGACGGACTTAAACGGCCGCTTGAACTCGATCTGCTGGTCGATACTGCTGTGTGGCGTTATCTTGACGTGGCTCACCTTGCCGGCGCCGACCGTCTTGCCATCCCAGGTATAGTATCCCTCCTCCTGCTGATAATCGTTGCTGTAGACAATAGCGGTATCCGGCTCGTGTATTAACCAGGGGCTCCACTGCGGCCAGGATTTGAAATCGACGATTGCGGCAAACACGGCCTCTGCCGGCGCCTCGATTTCAAGGCTGCGGCTGACGCGAAAACGCCCGTCCAGGGTGGCCAGATAAATCGCCAGGGCCAGCGGTATCGCTATAACCAAAAGAAGAATTACCCAGATGACTCGGCACCTCTTTTTTCGATTTGTTGCACGCTGCGCGAATGTATCAACCACAGGAACAGGGCAGCCGAAATTCCGCCCGAACTGAACACCATGCACATGACAATTATCTGGTAGCGCGCGGCGATCAGGGGCGAGGTGCCGGCCAGGATTTGACCCGTCATCATGCCGGGCAGCGATACCAGGCCTACCGCGAGCAGCGAATTTATCAGCGGGATCATGGCCGCCTGTAAAGCCGTATTCCTGGCGCGCGCGAAATCGTTATGGTGACCTAGCTCGCTGTAGAGTCGCTCACCCGCCAGGCTGACGCTGTTCATCGCGTTGGAGAAGATCATGCCGGCAAGGGGAATCATAATGGCCGGTTGATACCAGGGATCGGCATGCAATACGCCCTGGGTAATCAGCACCAGATTGAAGATGCCGCCGCCGGCGATGGCGATCAAACTGTAACTCAGCAAAGTAGAACGTTTCACCGGCAAGGCACCGAGCGCGATCCAGCTGGCCGCAATCAGCATGAAACTCAGGACTGCGAGAATGATCCATTGGCTATTCGCGTTGAAAATGTAATTCAGCGCGTAACCGATCAGCAACAGCTGGATCAGCATGCGCAGCATGCCAATGCTTGCCTGTTTAATGCTGTCGGACCAGAAAAAAATGATGACCAGGGTTACCAGCACTGGAATGAATGCCACCGCGATATCAACCAGCGTTATCGCGTACATCTAGTGGTAGTCTTCCCAGTACTGGTCGTTGTTCCGATGCGGAATTTCGGGATTCTCACCGTCTTCCCGATGATCGTCGGGATGTTCGATTTGCATATGATCGCGTGCATTGTCTTCCAGGTAACAAAAAATGGTGTTGCGTAGCGACATCAGGAATGAATTATCCATCTCGAAATCGAGTTCGCCGAGTAGTTCGATCACAAGTTCGAAGGAAAGTACATCCAGTGAGTAGATGATATGCACGCTGTATTCGCTATGCGGGGCGGCCAGCACAATGCCCTCCAGATTGTTGAGTGCTGCGCAGGCGGCATGTGCCTGCAGGGCCGGGTCGTCGCTCTGCTTGAGATAGATGTGGCGACAACGATAGCGGTCGGCGTCTTCCATGCAGAAAGCCTACGCCCACCCCCCCTGATTATCAAATCTTTCTGGCTGCTGCGCGTCCCGATAGCGGCGTTGGATTTATGCGCGCGACGCTCGCGTACTTGATGTACGCTCACGCCATCGCGCATTAATTCGCCTTGCTCTCGGGCCGCTCGAGTACATGGATGTACGAGTGCCGGTCGCGCCGGAAGCGCGAACCGGCCTCCGACGCCAGAAAGCTCCTAGTTAAAGGGTAAAAACGCTTGTATCGGCAAAACTTCCGACGGCAAGGGTGATCCCAGAGTTGCAGAAAATCTGACGTAGCAATTTTTAGGCATCCCGATGCCTGAGCTGGAATCCTACAATCAGCGTATGATTTCATGGCCCCAGAAAAGCCGGACAGGGTTAGCGCTTATACGGTTTCCTGGGTGACGCTTAACGGCGTTACTTGCTGATGAGACGGGCGATGGTGGTGCGCGGCAGGTTGTTATGGTCGGATTCGCAGCGAATTTCGGTGAAGCCGTGGGATTGAAGCAGGTCGGCCACCGCGGCTTCCTGGTCGTAACCGTGTTCCAGGATCAGGATGCCACCCGTTGTCAGGTGGTCCGGCGCCTTAGCGATGATTACCTCGAGCGCTTCCAGGCCGCTGCTGCCGGGTGTTAACGCTATCGCCGGTTCGGCTGGGAGATCGCCCTGCAAGAGAAACGGGTGATCGCCGGCAATGTAAGGCGGGTTCGAGACGATCAGGTCGAAATTTGAATCGGAGGGAAGATTTTCATACCAGTCGGATTCGATGAAATTGATGTCAACCTGGTGCAGCTGCGCGTTGTCGCGCGCCAGCGCGAGGCAGCCCGGGTCGACATCGGTTGCGCAAACGGTTGTCAGTGGCCGTTGTTTCTTCAAGGTGATGGCAATGATTCCGCTACCCGTGCCGAGATCGCATACGCGCAGCGGCCGATCGATGGGTATTTGCCGTAATGCGAGTTCAACCAGTAACTCGGTTTCGGGTCTTGGCACCAGTGCCGCCGACGTTGTTGCATATTCCATCGAAAAGAATTCGCGCTTCCCCAGCAGGTAGGCAATCGGCATCGGCTGCAAACGTTGTCGCACCAGGCTCTGGAAGCGTTGCCAGCAGGATTCGCTGAGCTCCTGTTCGGGCCAGCTGTAAAGATAACTGCGCGGTTTGTCGAGGCAGTGGGACAGCAGCAGTTCGGCATCGAGGCGCGCGCTTTCGCTACAGGTCTCGATACGCTGCGTAGCCCAGCGGATCGCGCTGTCGATTTGTTCACACATACACTATGAACTGGTTCACTATGGAAATACGGGATCTCGCCTATATATAGCTATTGTGTACATCAATACCTCCTCCCCCCGAAATATTGATGATATCACGTGGCCAGGGACGGCCTCTTTTTTTCTGCACTCACCGCACAGCAATAGCCGCGTTGAAAATTTATCGAAAGCGCTCGCATACGTTATGTATTGCTCACGCTATTCGATAAATTTTGCCTTGCACTTGCCCCGCTGGTGGGCGCAGAAACCTCCCGCCCCAAGTCATTCCCGCGAAAGCGGGAATCTTGTAATGGGGTTGCTGTCGCAGGATACCTGTTATACCCGGCAGCGAAGGTCGCGTGGTTTCCGTTTCGGCCTGCGGTTAATATTTTCGTTATTCGGGCGCCATGCCCTTGTCGGCCAGCTCTGTGATCGCGTCGGTGGTTTTTTCCAGCCCGCCGAGACCCATCCCACGCAGTACGTGGGGGGCCTTGGTAAACTGTATTGACTCATAGTCAATAATTTCGATTCGATTTCCCCAGGGGTCGAGAAAATCCATGAATGGACCTGGCAGCAGGGAGACGCCCATGGAATCCAGGGACTGGGCCACCAGCTCGCGGTCAGTAACGACCAGTCCGAAATGGCGCGCGTCGTCTGCGGCCTGCTTTCGACCCGTGGAAAAGTTCATGAACTGATCGCCCAGATCGATAAACGCCATGTCTTCGCTG
This sequence comes from uncultured Gammaproteobacteria bacterium, assembly GCA_947259305.1. Classification (GTDB taxonomy): domain Bacteria; phylum Pseudomonadota; class Gammaproteobacteria. The sequence continues at coordinate 5,237 of CAMYML010000017.1, forward strand.
CGTCCGCGCAATTCAAACTCGATAAAGCCAGCGTAAAACTCGAGCGCCTGGTCGATATTGCCGACTTCCAGAGCCACGTGATTGATGCCGATAGCGCGCGCTTTTTGTGATCCTGACATGTGCTTTAGCCTCCGGGTTAGTTCAGTCCGCGATCGTCTTCACTCAGGCTGGCGAGTAGTTCGGCCTGGTATTCATGCATTAGCGGGTCGACCACCTGGGCGAGGTTGCCCTGCATGATTTCATCGAGTTTATACAGGGTCAGATTGATACGGTGGTCGGTCATTCGTCCCTGCGGAAAGTTATAGGTGCGGATGCGTTCCGACCGGTCGCCACCACCCACCAACGATTTGCGCTCGGCGGCCTGCTCGGCGTCCTGCTTCTGTTTCTCGGCGTCGTAAATCCGTGCCTGCAGTAGCGACATCGCACGCGCCTTGTTTTTATGCTGCGAGCGTTCGTCCTGGCATTCGACCACGGTGCCGGTCGGCAGGTGCGTCAAGCGGATCGCCGAGTCGGTCTTGTTGACATGCTGGCCGCCGGCGCCGGAGGCGCGAAAGGTGTCGATACGCAAATCGGCCGGATTGATTTCGATCATCTGCACTTCCTCGCTTTCCGGAATGATCGCCACGGTTGCGGCCGAGGTATGCACACGACCCTGCGATTCGGTTTCCGGCACGCGCTGCACGCGGTGGGCGCCGGATTCGAATTTCAGCTGCGAATAAGCGCCATTGCCGATGATGCGAGCGATGATTTCCTTGTATCCGCCATGTTCACCCTCGCTACTGTTGAGTACCTCGAGTTGCCACTTTTTTGCTTCCGCGTAACGGCTGTACATGCGGAACAGATCGCCGGCGAAAATAGCGGCTTCGTCGCCACCGGTGCCGGCACGAATCTCGAGGAAAACGTTCGCGCTGTCGTTCGGATCCTTCGGCAGCAACAATTTCTGCAACTCGATTTCGAGTGCTTCGATCTTTGCGCTGTTGTCGGCAATTTCCTCCTCGGCCAGCTCGCGCATTTCGGCGTCGTCCTCGTCGAGCATTTCACGCGCGGATTCGAGCGCCTGATGCGCCTGCCGAAATGCGCTGAAGTTTCTCACCAGGTCCTCGAGCTGCGCGTATTCCACCGACAGGTTGCGAAAACGATCCTGGTCATTGATCACCTCGATATCGGACAGCAATCCGGCAATTTCTTCGTGGCGTGCGCACAGCGCTTCCAGCTTGTTAAGCAGTGATTCTTTCATAGGTTAATGCGAGTCAGGGGTGATCAGCGACTTGAGTAAGCGGACGCGTTCTTCATCTTCGCTTTGCAGCGCCTTGCGCATTTCAATCGTGGGTTTGTGCATGAGTTTGTTGGTGATTTCGTTAGCGAGGCGAGTCATCGCCTGTTCCGGATCGGAGTTGTTTTTAATCTGTGCCAGCGCTTTTTCCAGCGCCTGCTGTTTGATCAATTCGGCGCCGTCCCGTAGCTGGCGAATCTGATCGGCCGACTGGTGGGTGCGCAACCACTGGTCAAAGGCGGTGACTTCGAGGTTAATAATTTCCTGGGCCGCTTCGGCGGCAAGTTCGCGCCCGCGCAGATTTTCATCGACCACGGATTTCAGGTCGTCGACGGTATAAAGATAAATATCCTGCAGGTCGCCGACCTCGGATTCGATGTCGCGCGGCACCGCCAGATCGACCATAAAAATGGGTCGGTGCCTGCGTTGCTTCAATGCCGATTCCGTTGCGCCCTTGCCGAGAATCGGCAGTTGGCTCGCGGTCGACGAAATTACGATATCGGCGCGCGCCAGTTGTTCCGGCACGGCATTGATCTGCACCGCATCGGCGCCGATCTGATCGGCTAGCAACCTGGCTCGATCGATGCTGCGATTGGCGATTGTCATCGAGCCGATTTGCTGGCTCTTCAAATGCCGCGATACCAGCTCGATGGTTTCTCCGGCGCCAATTAAAAGCGCGTGCAGTTGATTGAGATTGCCGAAAATCTGCTTCGACAGGTTGACCGCGGCAAAGGCGACCGAAACCGGATTGGAACCGATCTCGGTATCGGTGCGTACCCGCTTGGCGACGCTGAAGGAGTGTTGAAACAATCGATCGAGAATCGAATTGACGGTATTGCCACCCCGCGCCTGATCGTAGGAATCCTTCAGCTGACCGAGAATCTGCGGTTCGCCGAGCACCATCGAATCGAGTCCGGACGCCACGCGGAACAGGTGGCGCGCGACTTCCTGGTCGCTGTGCTGGTAGATATAGGGGGACAAACCGTTATCGTTAATGCCGTGATGCGAGGTTAACCAGTGGGTAATGACTTCGCTGCAATCCGACGAGGCGTCGCAATATATCTCGGTGCGGTTGCAGGTCGAGACGATAACTGATTCGTTGATCGCCGGGATATCCTGCAGCTCATGCAACGCCCGGCTCATCTGCTCGGGCGCGAACGCGACTTTTTCGCGAATATCGACCGGAGCGGTTAAATGATTGATGCCAAGGGACAATAAGGCCATGATTCAGGGAAGGTGTGGTGCCAACCGGAGATTTTCGGGTATAAACCTGCCAAATACAACATCCATGGAACAAATCAGGCTAAATACAATCCTACATCGAGATGCTACACTCTATAAATTCAGTATTACGGAGACGATCTTGAGCTCTGTCAGCCAAAACTTCCGCTTTACCCTGCTCGCGGCCTTGCTGCTGTTGGCGGGCTGTGCCAGTCTGCAGCAGGCATCGTCGCAGGATAAATCCCTGCTCGGGCGACTGTTGCCGCAGGTAACTCCGCTTGCCTCGCAGCAGGATCCGGTCGCTGACGCGGCCTACGCCCTGGTGGTCGCCGAAATAGCCCTCAACCAGGGCGATACCGCGCTTGCGGTGCAGCACTATCTCGAGGTCGCGCGCTCACAGGATAATCCCGAAATTGCCGAACGCGCGGTGCGCGTTGCGGTTTACGGGCAAAACCTGGAGGCAGCGATCGAAGCGGCGCGACGCTGGATCGAGCTGGATCCGACCCGGGTCGAAGCGCGCCAGGTAATTGCCGCGATTTATGTGCGCCAGGACAAGATCCAGGAAGCGTTCACCTATCTCGATGGGCTGATCCGAACCAGCGTACTGGATGACGCCGAGTTGTTCCCGCCGTTGCTGGGGATTCTGGCGCGTGAGAAAAATGCCAATACCGTGCTCGCGGTTTCGCAGCGCATCGCTTTCGAGTACCCCGAAAGGGCTTATGCCCAGTATCTGCACGGCATGCTGGCCGCGCAAAACGGTCGCTCGGAAGAAGCGCTCAGGTTTCTCAACCGCTCGCTAGCCATCATCGAGATCGACGGTGTGCATTCGGCGCGCGCCAAAGTGTTGTTACGGCTGGGTCGCCCCGGCGAAGCGGTTGTCAGCCTGCGCAAGGCGGTGGAGAGCAATCCCGACGACAAGAACCTGCGCCTGACCTATGCGCGCCTGTTGGTTGACGTTAAGCAGTATGAAGCTGCCCGGGTCGAGTTTGAAAAGCTGCACCAGGCATCCCCCGACGATGCCGAACTGCTCTATACGCTCGGCCTGTTGTCGCTTGAATCGCAGCGCCTGGACGATGCCGAAAAATACATGATGATGTTAGTCAGGCTTAAGCAGCGCGAGGGCGAGGCGCAATACTACCTCGGCCGCATCAACGAGAATCGCAAGCTGTACGAGGATGCGATCGAGTGGTATGAGAAGGTGTTTGTCGGCGAGTATAAGTTCGATGCGCGCCTGCGTGTTGCCGATATGCTCGGCCTGCTGGGACGTACCGACGAGGCGCTCGGGCATCTGGATGGGATGCTCAAGGGCAGTCAATCGGACGGATCCCTGGTGCGAATCTACATTAGCAAGGGCGAACTGTTGCGCAGCGCTCGGCGTTATCCGCAGGCGATGGAGGTGTTCGATACCGCGCTCGGCATCGTTCCCGGTAACAGCGATCTGCTTTATGCGCGCGCGCTGGTGGCCGAGAAGCTCGGGCGTATCGATATACTCGAAGCGGACATCGGCGCCATCCTCAAAACCGAACCCGACAATGCGCATGCGCTCAATGCACTCGGATTTACCCTGGCAGATCAAACCGATCGTTACGAGGAAGCCTACACTTATCTCAAACGCGCAATCGAGATAATGCCCGACGACGCGGCTATCATCGATAGCTGGGGTTGGGTGCATTACCGCCTGGGCGACTACGACAAAGCCATTAGCCTGTTGCGCAAGGCCTTGTCGCAATTCGATGATGCCGAGATCTCGGCCCATCTGGGCGAAGTCCTGTGGGTTAGCGGCAATCAGCAGGAAGCCAAACAAATCTGGCAAAGGGCGCTAAAAAAATCGCCTGATGATCCCGCGCTGGAAAACGTGATGCAGCGCTTTATCCCCTGAAGTATCTGCCACGCTTGTTACGTTCCAGTTTCCTCGTCGCCGTGATGTTGGCGGTTACCGGCTGCAGTCAACTCCACGGCCCGTCCAATAGCGCGCAGAAGCAGCAGCTCTGGTCCCGCCAGCAGCAGGCAATGGGCGCGGTGAATAGCTGGAATATCCATGCACGGGCGGCGCTGAAGCTGAAAGGTGGGGTTTATAACATCGGCCTGAGCTGGCAGCGCGACGCTGATCGGTTCATGTTGCTGCTGGAAGCGCCCTTTGGGCAGGGCGTATTCCGTATCGATGGTAGCGTCCGCGACAAATACCGATTGCGCTTGCCTGACGGACAGGTTTTTAGCAATGCGACGCCGGAGGCGCTGCTCGAGGATGTCATCGGCTGGTCGTTGCCGATTAGCGGCCTCGAGTACTGGATCCGCGGCATGCCGCAACCCGACGCTGATTTCAGCCGTCGTATTGATTCGCGCGGCCGGGCACGCTCGATCAGTCAGGCCCGCTGGACAATCGTTTATCTCGACTACTTTGACGCGCCGCTGGAACCGCAGTATCCGCGTAGAATAAAATTGAGTCGCGATGATTTAACCCTGAAGCTTGTGATCGAACGCTGGCAGCAATCCGAAGCCGGGCAGGACCCGCCTGACCTTTTTCCCGAGTTCAACTGACATGGCGCAGATTTTACGCTTGCCCGCTCCGGCAAAACTCAACCTGATGTTGCATATCACCGGGCGCCGCGACGATGGCTATCATCTGCTCGAAACCGTGTTCCAGTTTATCGATCTCAGCGACCGGCTCGAATTCGAGCTCAACCTGAGCGGTCGCATCGAGCGCCGCGCGGGTAACTCGCCGGTGGCCGCGACGGACGATATCCTGCTCAAGACTGCGACTATACTGCAGACGCGCTACCAGGTTAGAGCGGGGGTCAGCATTGCGATCGACAAGAAGATCCCGATCGGCGGTGGGCTAGGCGGTGGCAGTTCGAATGCGGCTACCTGTCTGCTGGCGCTGAATCAGCTCTGGCAACTGGGCCTGTCACTGGATCGACTGGCCCGAATCGGTCTCGAAATCGGGGCCGACGTACCGGTTTTCGTCGCCGGCCGGGCGGCCTGGGCGAGCGGTATCGGCGAGCAACTGCAGCCGATCGAGCTGGAGCAGCCGATTTACCTCGTAATCGACCCGAAAATCGAGGTTTCCACCGCGCAAATATTTGCCGCGCAAGAATTGACACGCAACTGCGATCCCCTCACAATACGCGCCTTTCTGCGCGGCTCGGGCACTAATGTATGTGAACCGGTGGTACGCAAGCTGTATCCACAGGTAGCTGCCGCGCTCGACTGGTTAGGTCAGTATGCGCCAACCAGAATGAGTGGTACCGGCGCCTGCGTATTTGCCGCCTTCGATAGCCTTGAGCAGGCAGAAGGGGTAAAATTGCGGGTTCCGAAAAACTGGACCGCGTTTGTCGCCAGGGCATTGAACGTGAACCCGGTACACCAGCAACTCGGGTTACTGGTTTGAATAGTATTATTGGGCCGTCGCCAAGTGGTAAGGCACCAGGTTTTGATCCTGGCATTCGTTGGTTCGACAAAATCGCCGGGAGCGATTTTGGACGCGCGAAGCGCGGCCCTGCAGGATGGCCGAAGGCCGTCCGGAAGGGCGAAATACAGGATGTATTTCGCAATCCAGCCGGCGCGGATTGACAATCCGTTGGGGAAACTGGAGACAAAGTCAGCAGGAATGCCGGCGTAAAAGTATATTGGGCCGTCGCCAAGTGGTAAGGCACCAGGTTTTGATCCTGGCATTCGTTGGTTCGAATCCAGCCGGCCCAGCCAAATTTATCGGACGCAAGCCGAGGTAGCGCAGAAAGTGCAACCTGGCTGGATGAGAACCCAGGTTCGACAAAATCGCCGGGAGCGATTTTGGACGTCCGCAGGACGGCCCGCAGGGCGAAATACAGGATGTATTTCGCAATCCAGCCGGCCCAGCCATACAAAGGCTACTTGCCGGGACAGTGCAGAGCGTACTGTCCGGCAAATAGCCTAAAGAGTTTTTGCAGACGAGAGAGCCCGATGGCTGGCAGTGTAACCTCGAATGACTTGATGGTTTTCACCGGGAATGCCAACCCTGAGTTGGCCCGCACGATAGTACGGCACCTGGATATTCCCCTCGGCATCGCTTCGGTGAGCAACTTCAGCGATGGTGAAACCTCGGTTGAAATTGGCGAAAACGTGCGTGGTAAGGATGTCTTCGTCGTCCAGCCGACCTGCGCGCCGACCAACGACAACCTGATGGAATTGCTGGTGATGATCGACGCGATCAAGCGCTCATCGTCGGACCGGGTAACCGCGGTAATTCCTTACTTTGGTTACGCCCGCCAGGACCGGCGGGTGCGTTCGCAGCGAGTGCCGATTACCGCTAAGGTGATCGCCAACATGCTGACCGGCGTCGGCGTGGACCGGGTGCTGACGATTGATCTGCACGCGGACCAGATCCAGGGATTTTTCGAATGCCCGGTGGATAACGTTTACGCCTCGCCGATTTTAATGGGCGATATCTGGAAACAGAAGTATCCGGATATGATCGTGGTATCCCCCGATGTCGGGGGCGTGGTGCGCGCCCGGGCGATCGCAAAACAGCTCGATGATTCCGAACTCGCAATCATCGACAAGCGGCGACCGCAGCCGAACATGGCCCAGGTGATGAATATCATTGGTGAGGTTAAGGGTCATACCTGCATCATCGTCGACGATATGGTCGATACTGCCGGCACGCTGTGCCAGGCGGCGACCGCGCTCAAGGAGCATGGCGCCAAGGGCGTATTCGCCTACTGTACCCACCCGGTGTTGTCGGGTAAGGCGATTGAAAATATAGAGAATTCTGCCATGGATGAAATGGTGGTCACCGATACGATACCGCTGTCGGAAGAAGCGATGCACTGCACGCGCATCCGCCAGGTTTCGGTAGCGGGTATGCTCGCGGAGACGATCCGCCGCATCCATTACGAAGAATCGGTCAGTTCGCTTTACATGGACTGACGATAGCCGCGAAAGTGGCTGTCTGGATTATGCTCTGCATAGGTCAACCTGACTTAGTGGAGCACGAAAACCGTAAAATGCTATTTTACGGTTTTCTTCATTTTTCAATCACCCGCGTGATCGGAAAATGCTGGCACATCCGTGTGCCACGGAAATCTCGGCTGTAAGCCGAAATTCGTTGATCCTGTCTGGTCGCAAGACAGGCCTCCGTCTGCGGACGGGTTTTATTTTTGGAGTACAGCAATGTCAGACGTTATACATTTGAAAGCTGCACTACGCTCTGACTCAGGGAAAGGTGCGAGCCGCCGCCTGAGACACCAGGGCCTGGTGCCAGCAATCGTTTACGGTGGCGAGAGAGATCCCGCCATGATCACTATTCCGCAAAACGAGTTCATTCATGAACTCGAAAACGAAACGATTTATACGCAGGTTATCGAACTGCGTGTTGGCGATAAGAAGCAGGAAGTTATCCTGCGCGATCTGCAGCGTCATCCCTACAAGAACAAGGTGCTGCACGCCGATTTTTTCCGCATCGACCAGAATACGCCGATCAAAGTCGTGGTCCCGATCCATGTCAACAATGCCTAAAACTGCGTTGGCGTGAAACTGGACGGCGGCATGATGACGCAGCTGGTAAACGAGGTCGAGATTATCGCATTGCCGAAAAATCTGCCGGAATATCTCGAAATCGATGCCGAGAATCTGCACCTGGGCGAGATCCTGCACCTGACCGATATTCAAATGCCTGAAGGCGTTGAGATCGTTTCGCTGACCCACCTCGAAGATGTCGAAGACATCTAGCATGACGACCATAACTTCGGCGTGCTGTCGGTGGTCAAGACCCGTGAAGAAGTGATCGAGGAAGAGGCGCCTGAAGCGCCCGAAACCGAGGTTGGCGAAGAGGGTGAAGTCGCTGAAGACGGTGCCGAAAAGTCTGAAGGCGAAGCCAGCGACGAAGACTAACCCGCTCGATGGCTGCGCTAACCGCAGATATTCGTTTGATAGTCGGCCTCGGTAATCCCGGGGCCGATTACGTTGATACGCGCCATAACGCCGGCTTCTGGTTGATCGATTTGCTGGCGCAGGACCGCTCGCTCAACTTCCGTTTTGAAAAGCGCTACAACGCGGACGAATGCAAGCTCAAGGTGGAAGGCAAGGACGTCTACCTGCTCAAACCGCAAACTTTCATGAACCGTAGCGGTCAGGCGGTCGCCGCGCTGGCGCGTTACTACAAGATAAAACCGGAACAGATGCTGGTGCTTCACGACGAGCTCGATTTGCCACCCGGCAGCAATCGCATCAAGCAGGCCGGCGGTCACGGTGGCCACAATGGTTTGCGCGATATCATCAGTCATCTCGGCAGCCGTGATTTTTTTCGTATTCGCGTCGGTATCGGCCACCCGGGAGACAGCAAGCAGGTGATCAACTACGTTTTACACAAACCATCGGCGGTGGATCTTAGCGCTATCGACACCGCCAACCGCGATACGCTTGCGGTCATGCCGCTGGTTTTCGAGGGGCGCATCGACAAGGCGATGCAGGCCCTGCATACCTGAGAGATTTGTTATGGGATTCAAATGTGGCATCGTCGGCTTGCCCAATGTCGGTAAATCGACTCTTTTCAACTCGTTGACGAAGGCCGGCATCGCCGCCGAAAACTATCCGTTTTGCACCATCGACCCGAACGTCGGCGTGGTGGAAGTGCCCGATCCGCGCCTGCAGCAACTCGGGGATATCGTGCAACCGAAAAAAGTCATTCCGACGACGATGGAGTTCGTCGATATCGCCGGGCTGGTCGCGGGTGCCTCGAAGGGTGAGGGACTCGGCAACCAGTTTCTCGGGCATATCCGCGAAACCGACGCAATCGCCCAGGTGGTGCGCTGCTTCGAAGACGAGGATATCGCGCATGTCAGTAACCGGATTCATCCGCTTAGCGATATCGAAACCATCAACACCGAATTGTTACTCGCCGACATGGAGTCGATCGCGCGCCAGACCGAGCGCGCCGCCAAGCAGGCAAAATCGAACGACAAGGAGGCGAAGGCCAAATACGAGTTCATGCTGGCGGTGCAGGCCCACGTCGAGAGCGGTACCAGTGCGCGCAGCTTCGAGCCAAGCGATCAGCAACGACCCTGGATGAAAGATCTGCACCTGATTACTGCGAAGCCGGTGTTGTATATCGCCAATGTTTCCGAAGACGGGTTCAAAAACAACCCGCACCTCGATGCCGTCGCCGAGTTTGCGGCCAGCGAGGGCGCCGAAGTAGTCGCGGTCTGCGCAGCAATAGAGGCAGACATCGCAGAACTCGACGCTGAAGAGGCGTCGGAGTTTTTGCAGGAAATGGGTCTCGACGAACCGGGCCTGAATCGCGTCATCCATGCCGGTTACAAGCTGCTGCACCTGCAAACCTATTTCACCGCCGGTCCGCAGGAAGTACGTGCCTGGACTATCCGCGTCGGTGATACCGCCCCCAGGGCGGCCGGGGTAATCCATACCGATTTTGAAAAGGGCTTTATCCGCGCCGAAGTGGTCGCTTTCGACGACTTTATCGCCGGAAACGGCGAGCAAGGCGCCAAGGATGCCGGCAAATGGCGCCTCGAGGGTAAGGATTACGTCATGCATGAGGGTGATGTCGTGCACTTCCGCTTTAACGTCTGACCTTGACAGCGCGCGGTCTTCAGGCGAAAATCGCGCGCTCTCCACGACCGGGCAACCCGGTCAGCAAAAAAACAATGGCTACGTAGCTCAGTTGGTTAGAGCACATCACTCATAATGATGGGGTCCCCTGTTCAAATCAGGGCGTAGCCACCATTTTTTTCAATGACTTAGCGCACTTTCCTAAACTCCGACTGCTCTCAATGTAGGAGTTTTGTAGGAGATTGGCTTCGTAATCGATGCCACGACTTCACGTAAATGGTCGATTTCGACCCGGCTGTAGTGGGTCGTGATGTCGCCATTCTTGTGCCCCAACAAGTCTTTTCGGTCTTCGTTGCTCCAACCCGCCGCGCGCACCCGGCGCCCGAAGGTGTGCCGGAGATCGTGAACCCGCAGGTTGCGGAACTCCCATGGACAAGGTGCGCCGAGCTCGTCCTCGTATCGGTTCGCGGCCCGTTCCCGGCCGTGCTTCCAGCCCTTGCTGTAGACCCGGGTGCGCGGGAACACGAGATGCTCGTGCCTGCCAACCTGCTGGCGTAACACCGACTGCGCGATCGCATTCAATACCACGAAACGCTCCTGGCCATTCTTTGAGCAATGCCCGGGCAGAATGAACAGGTCGTCGGCCTGTTGCCAGCTCCAGCGTAGCGAACACAGCTCCTGATCGCGCGCCCCGGTGTTGATCAGGAATAGAGCCATCCTGGCCAACGTGTGCGTGAGCTCCGACAGCAACAGGCGTTGTTCCTCCCAGCTGATCGGATAGGGTTTGCGCTGCGGGCCTTTTTCGAGCCGGAACAGCGGCGCCGTTTCGAGCCAGCTCAAGCCCGTATCCGCATCTCGCCAGTAGCGCGCGGCGAGGTTCAGGATGCGCCGCACGACCGCGATGTAGCGATTGATCGTGGCGGCCCTGCGACCCTTTCCGCGCATGTACTTGACGAAGGGTTCCAGCGTGCCGCTGTGCACCTGCTCCAGGTAAAGATCCCCGATAAAGGGGTCGAGCGCGCGCAGGGCCTGGGCGTCATTGTGCAACGATTTCTTGGTTTCCTCCTCCAGGTACTTGGTTGCTGCTTCCCGGAACAGCCGACGGGGACGGATCCCGTAGAACTTGGCCCGGTGGTGCGTTGCCAGAATATGACTTAAGACCGCTTCCGCTTCTTCGAGGTCGCGCGTGCCAGTGCTGCCTTGAAGGCGTCGTCCGCCAATCCTTTTGTCGATATGCCAGATTCGGCCTCGTCGCTTGAGGCCAGGTGTCGTCTTTCTTGCCATGCTAATTCTCCGCTTGGCTTAGCCGGACACCCGTTGCGGGAGATATATTGATCTACCCAGGCGTCCAGTTCAAGTCGGTCGAAGGCGATGCCCTGCTTGCCGATGCGAATTTCAGTCAAATACGGCCGTACCACGGCGTTGAAGCGATTGCGATCCATGCCGAGGTAGCGCGGCGCATCGCGGAAGCGGAGCAGCCTCGGTGTGATGGGTGGCGAGTGTTTCATTTGTGCGGACCGTGAATCGGGCATCTACAGATGGGTCAAGGTAGCATCAAGGTGGCACGAAAACTTGTTCGAAAGCTCACCTCTGGAGGGGGTTTTTCGAGCAAGTTAACGGGACTTAACGGTGACAAACTGGTGGTTTCGCGAACGAACCCCGGGGAGCACCACTAATGGTAGAAACGACGAGTTCCTGCGCAACGCCGCTGGCGCAGCAAATTACCGAACGCTACGGCCTGTTGCTTTCGCAGGCCCAGCTGGCGGAACTGCTGGGCCGATCGGCCGACGGCCTGCGTTACAGCCTCAAATGCCCGAGCGATTCGAGCACGCGCGCGCTGAAGGCCTGCGGACGCAAGGTCGGGCGCCGGGTCTATTACCCGGCCGCCGAGGTCGCCCGGATCATAATCGGTGGCGGCGAGTCATGAGCAATACGATCATCCGCGCCCCGCGCCGTCACCGCTTCGTCGTCATGGACCAGCGCGCGGTCGAGGACGATCGCCTGTCCTGGGCGGCCAGGGGGCTGCTGTGCTACCTGCTGTCCCGCCCGGATGACTGGAAGGTGCTGGTCAATGATCTGCGCAAGCGCGGCAACCTGGGGCGTGACGGGATTTACCGGCTGCTCAGGGAACTCCGCGAGCACGGCTATGCGCGCTTCCAGCGCTTGCGCGACAAGCATGGCCGCATCCGCGGCGGCATTTACTTTATTCGCGAGATCGCCGATTCACCATATCCGGATTTGCCGGATACGGTTTCGCCAGATACGGCTGCACCGGGTCCGGCAAACCCGGGAGCATTACCTAATACGGACTTAAACCTAAAAAGAACTACTACTACAACACCCACTACTACCAAAGGGGGTAGTAGTAGTGGTGAAAATGAAAACCCTGCCGTGTTGTTCGCCCCGTGGGTCCCCGCCGAACTCCAGGATGCGGCTCGGACCATGGTAGCCGAGCTCGATCCGGCCGAGGCACAGACCGTGATCGACGAATGGGCATGCTGCATGGCGCTGGAGAAGATCGATATATCACCGCTCGGCTATCTGCAAGCCATGGTCAGGCGATATCAGGAAGGCAATTTCGGATCGAACCTGGCAAAGGCCATGGCTGACATTCGAGTGAAGCAGTTGGACGAGTAGTGCACAGTGCAGCGATTTAGCGTCTAAATCGGCAGGGGTGTCGAATTTCGACAGTCTGATTGCCGCTTGAACGGTTCAAGTTCCCAACATTGCGCCCGACGATCAAATAACCTGTGAACGTCGATGATAACGAAAGATCGGTGAAAGCAGCGTGGCGGTCGAAAGCCTGGCCTGATCCGAAGGTGGCCGCGTCACTACAGAGCGCAGCGCGGTAGTGACGCGGCCATAATCGTGACCTAAGTGCGAGCCGTGCCTGGATATTCCGGAAATTCGCGCGGATGCCGGCTGGATTATGGCGTGAAAAATCGCAGGCCGGACGATATACTACAGGCAGCTTTTGAATTCATCCGCGGCCACTGCGGCAAAGTGGCAACCAAGGCACCGCCGGATCGTGAGACCGGTGCCACGGCGCAAGCCGCGATCCATCTTCGATATCGGGTAGTAGAAGTATTGGTGCTACCCAACTTCAATCCCGGACAGCTTCGATAACGCTGTCCATCCAAACAGGCATCCGCCTGTTCTTTAACGCGAGCCGCACCAGGCGACGGTCTTTGACCGATCGGCTACCGCGCTCATTTTCCAAACCCGCAGGCCTCGCCTGCATCTTTCAAAGGAGGTGTAACCACACTCGAAAACCGCCCGTACGGGCATGTTGGATGGCGCTGGATTCTTCCCGTACCGGGAACATCAGCGTTGCCTCGGACCAGGCATTATCAGGTCGTTTTGGGGGTCGTGCCCCGTGACCGTATCGCGCGCCCTGAGCGTTGTTGAAAACAACGCGAGGAAGTGCCCTTGGGGTGCAAGCGGGTCCGTCAGCTCCGGCTGCCGGACAGGTCGGAAACACTAACCTGAAAGGAAAGTACACGATGAGAGACCTGAACTACCAACTGAAACAACTCTGCCGACACTGCCGGGAGGGCAGCTACGCCACCCAGGCCAAGCGCGAGCGGATGCTGACCCTGATCGCCAACCAGCTGCACGAGCTGGGCTATCGGGGCATGCGCGCAAGATCGCTCAAGCCGAAACACATCGAGGCCCTGCTCGAGCGCTGGCGCGAGCAGGAGCTCTCGATCGGCACGATCAAGAACCGCATGGCCGCAATCCGATGGTGGGTAAATAAGGTGGACAAGCGCAACGTAGTGGCGCGATCGAACGAACACTACGGCATCCCGGACCGGCGCTTCGTCACCAACGAATCGAAATCGAAGACCGTGACCCAGGAGCAACTGGAGAAAGTCAAAGACGAGCACGTACGCATGAGCCTGGAACTGCAGCAGGCCTTCGGCCTGCGCCGCGAAGAGGCGATGAAATTCCAGCCAAGCTTCGCTGACCGGGGTGACCACCTCGTGCTCAAAGCGAGCTGGACCAAGGGTGGCAAGGAACGAGTCATACCGGTCCGGACCCAGGAACAACGCGACGTGCTCAACCGGGCGCGTCGGCTGGCCGGTTTCGGCTCCCTGATCCCGAGCAACCGCAATTACGTGCATCAGATGCGCGTCTACGAGGGCAACACCCTGCGCGCCGGACTCTCCCATATGCACGGGCTGCGCCATGCTTATGCCCAGAATCGCTACGAGAATCTGACCGGCTGGCCATCACCGGCTGCGGGTGGCCCTGCATCCAAGACATTCACCCCCGAAACAACGCGAGGCCGACCGTCAGGCACGGCTCACCATCAGCCGCGAGCTTGGTCATGAGCGCGAAGCCGTCACCACCGCCTACTTAGGAAGATGAGGATCCATTCGTGCACATGCCGCAATATCCTGTCTGAGAAGTCCCAGCTCCGATTTATCGCCCCAAAAATACCAAGCGTACTTATGATTTGTTGGTGTAAGGTTACCTCATGAAGATTCATGTTCTGAACGACCTGCATATCGAATTCGGCGCATTCGAACCGCCATCCACCACCGCCGATGTCGTGGTGCTGGCGGGAGATATTGGCGTGGGCCTAGAAGGTATGCGCTGGGCGCGGTCCTGTTTTGCAGACAGGCCCGTCATCTATGTGCCCGGTAATCACGAGTTCTATCATCATGACATTGCCTTGATTGATGAGCTTAAGGCATGCACGCCAGCCCACATCCATGTGCTCAACGACAACGAGGTCGAAATCGACGGTGTGCGTTTTCTTGGCAGCATACTGTGGACCGACTTCGCCTTGTTTGGTGAGGCGGAAAAATGGTTCTCCATGCAACAGGCGCGGCAGGGGATGAATGACTTTGCGATTATTCAGAATAACGGCCGGCCCTTCACCCCGGAAGATGCCATGCAACTGCACACAGCCAGCCGGGACTGGCTGACGAACAGGCTGGCGGAACCCTTTGCCGGCAAGACAGTCGTTGTCACTCACCACTGTCCCTCATCAAGATCGGTACCCCCACGCTTTGCCAATGACCTCCTGAGCCCGGCCTTCGCCAGCAATCTTGAGGGCTTGATGGGCGGCGACCGGGTGGTGCTGTGGATTCATGGTCATACTCATGATCCATTCGATTATGAGGTAGACGGTACCCGGGTGGTGTGCAACCCACGCGGCTATGCGCCCCATGACCTGACGCCGGGATTCAGGCCCGACCTGGTCGTGGAGATCTAAACGACAGCTAAAACCTTAGACTGAATGTTTGTGTATAAGTATTGACATATAATAATAAATGTCGATACTTATACACATGACCAAAGAGACTACGACAGAACAGGTGCTGGAACTCGCAAGGCGAATGGGTGTGCTGCGGGTGCGTGACCTGACATCACGGGGGATTCACCCGGAATATGTGCGACGTCTATGCAAAAAAGGCCTGCTTGTGCGTACCGGCCGAGGGCTCTATGTAGTGGCGGACGCCGAGATTTCGGTCCATCACGGCCTGGCGGAGGCGTGTAAGCGGGCGCCTCATGGGGTGGTCTGCCTACTGTCCGCGCTCCAGTTTTATGAGCTTGGTACACAGAGCCCCTTTGAAGTATGGATGGCGCTGGATCGTAGAGCGGCACGGCCGCGTATTGACTACCCACCGCTGCGCATTATGCGCTTTTCCGGTGAGGCACTAACGGAAGGCGTGGAAGAACATTCGATCGAAGGTGTTAAGGTCAGGCTCTACAATCCGGCAAAGACCGTGGCGGATTGTTTCAAGTACCGCAACAAAATCGGACTTGATGTTGCACTGGAGGCGCTGCGCGATTGTCGTGAACAGAAGAAATGCAGCAATGATGATCTCTGGCGCTATGCAAAGATCTGTCGCGTGGCGAATGTCATGCGCCCTTATCTGGAGGCAACCGCATGACCAAGGACCGGCCTGCCAACCTCCCGGCATCTATTCGTCAGCGGCTGCTGAATCTGAGTATCAGTCGTAACGAAGACCCAAACCTAACCCTCACGCGCTATGCCCTGGAACGGCTGTTGTACCGGCTTGCGCATTCTGAGTACGCAGGGCAATTCATACTCAAGGGCGCCATGTTGTTCGCGATATGGATGGAATCGGCGCATCGGCCGACGCGTGATCTGGACCTGCTAGGCTTTGGTGATGCCACCAGCGAAAGGTTGACTGAGATTTTCCAGCGGCTTTGCAGTGTGGAAGTCGAGCCTGATGGACTGACATTCGACGCCCAAAGCGTGCGCATCTCCGAGATACGAGAAGGGCAAGGGTATCCGGGGCAACGTGTGAAATTTGTTGGACTGCTGGGTACCGCCAGGATCCCGGTGCAGATCGATGTGGGTTTCGGCGACGCGGTCACGCCAGAAGCGATAAAGATCAACTACCCAACGCTGCTCGATCTGCCGGCACCCCAAATGCGCGCCTATCCACCTGAGACAGTTGTTGCCGAGAAACTTCAGGCAATGGTGACCCTGGGTATGCAGAATAGCCGTATGAAGGATTTCTACGATCTTTGGATCATTGCCAGACAGTTTTCCTTCGACGGTGTATCACTGGCGGCGGCTGTCCAGGCGACCTTCAATCGCCGCCAGACAGCTATTCCCAACTCCATTCCGATCGCATTAAGTGAAGAGTTTTCAACGGATGAGCACAAGGCCAGGCAATGGAAAGCCTTTCTCGCACGCAGCCAACTGGAAGGGCCAGATATCGGGCTCTCACACGTAGTTAACGAACTTCGTACTTTCCTCATGCCCATACTTGATTCACTTGTAAATGCTGAAGATTTCAATCACTCGTGGGAGAATGGTGGGCCTTGGGAAGCCAAAGGATAAAGCGTCATGATTAACAGTTAAAAGCTGTCAGACTGGAAAGATCAGAAAAAGAGACCAGATTTAGGTCTGTTTAGTAAAAGAAAGGAAATTACATAAAACATATGTCCCGGTTTGTTGAAAAGGAAGCCCTCTCCCGTGTCGTGATTGATGCACAGCTCAAGGACGTCGGCTGGAATCTCACCGATGGTCAGCGTGCGTTATGAGTACACCAACTAAACCTAGTTTTTCGTTGCATATCAGAGAACTTCGAGATGTTCTCAAAAGGCGAAATGCAAGTCCGGCTGCCATGGTCGGAACGATTTTGCATGCATGGTGTACGCAAGCGTATCCAGGATTAACGTCAGCAGAGCTGCCGGTTAAGAGAGGATTGTTGGTTGATGTCCACGTAAAAACATTTCTGTCCATGCTTAGAGAACAATCACTTTTAGATGCGGCATACTGGTTGAGTTCCGCTTATGCGCTGCTCAGAGAGGATGTATACAGAAAGACACTTGCTATGTATTTCACACCACCTTCTCTCACAGAACGACTTCTCGGCGATCTAGAGATGCAAGGCGTGAGTTTCGATAACGGTAGTTTTTTCGACCCTGCCTGTGGAGGCGCAGCCTTCTTGGCACCTATCGCGCATCGAATGCAGGTGGCGCTAAAAGCTCAGGGTGCCTCACCGAGGAAGATTCTCACGTATGTTGAAAAGAACCTGTTTGGAATGGATGTCGATAGTGCTCTGTGTGCTTTGTCGCATCAATTTTTGAAGATGGCCTTAT
Source organism: uncultured Gammaproteobacteria bacterium (assembly GCA_947259305.1). Taxonomy (GTDB): domain Bacteria; phylum Pseudomonadota; class Gammaproteobacteria. Next base: position 22,866 of record CAMYML010000017.1, read on the forward strand.
ATGAAGAAATTAGGGCAGCTAGGCGGGAACCCACCTTTCGTATCATGCCAGGCAATTCTCTTTGTGACCTAGATGTTTTTTTCGGATCCATTGATGTGTTGGTTTGCAACCCTCCATATCGAAAGACGAATAAAAAAGAGATAGAAAAGTATCGAGATAATTTTGACGAGGTCATCGAAGGGCAGCCCAATATTTACGGATTGTTCATTGCCTTGAGTATAAAGCTGCTCAAACAAAACGGTGTTTGTGGGCTTGTCACGCCAACCAGCTTTTTATCGGAACAGTATTTTTCTAAGTTGCGTGGTCTTTTGATGAAAGAAGCACAGGTTTTAAGTATCGGTATGGTGAGTGACCGGTCAGGCGTGTTCATCGACGTTTTACAAGAAACGGCACTGACCTTGTTGCGACGCAAGAGCAGAACACGTACATCACAAACGAAAGCCTTCGTGTCGGTGGTGTCTCGTGATGGTAGCTACCTAAATGTTGGTTCCTGCGTGCTCCCTAATTCAGGATCCTCATGGCCCATCCCCAGGACAGAGACCGATGTATTCTTGCTCAAGAATGCGGCCACTTCGAAGTTTCGGATCAAAGACTATGGTTACGCAGTACGTATCGGTACCTTTGTCTGGAATCGTGATAAGCGGCCGGTATACATGTCAGCCGCTGAAGTAAAACGTCGTAAGGCTAGAACTGCAGTTCCACTTCTTTGGTCTAGTGATATAAAGAGTGGTGGCATCCTACGTTTTGACGGTGCAAAGAAGGAAAATGGTGAGCCATGTTTTGTGGATTTCGGTGACATGGCGCATCGTTCGATTATTAGACGAGCCAGTGTAATACTTCAACGTGTCACGTCCAACGATCAATCATGTAGGCTTATTCCATCAGTTGTTTCTAAAACATTTTTAAAAAAATATGGGGGATTCGTTGGCGAGAATCACACGGTAATCCTAGAGCAAGTAGTGGCTAAGCCAGCATTGATGCCTAAGCAAATGGCAGAATTGCTGGGTTGCTATGTTATCGACCGGTATTTCCGCTGTATTTCTGGTGCCACCAATGTCTCTGCATTCGAGTTGAGTCAACTTTCTCTTCCTGATCCAGCGCAGTTGAAACATTTTTTGGCTAGGGGGGTGTCGATCGAAGTCGCCTCGCGAATGGCTGTCTTTGAGTGTAGTAATATACCTGTCAAGGCGCGAAGCGAGTTGCGTATTTAGCTATGGCTTCGTTTAATCGACTCAAAGACCTTGAAGAGGCACGTCAGAAACAGAAGGAGGCGCGTGAGCGGCTCCTAAAAAAGATGCATGCGCCGCGCTCAAAATCTGTGAGACAGGCACCTCGTTCTCTTGAGTCTGAGCCAAAACCCGAGCCAAAAAAAGATTTGGAGCCAGCTGCACCACAGCCTGTAGTTGTCCTTGTCAAACACTTTCATAAGAAAAATACTGACACTTAAAGATTCAGAAAACTCTCAGTCACTCCTCGGGTTGTTTGACTCCATCTGGCAG